>NZ_CAWMEB010000421.1:0-99047 GCF_963866145.1 Xenorhabdus sp. NBAII XenSa04 | reverse complement strand
AAATAATTCATATAAAAAAAACAGCAGGATACAAAGTTGTGTATAAGAGACAGGCATTAAGCGACCTTGAATTTATTCCGTTATCGGATAGTTTTATCTGGATAATATTTCGGACAAAGATAAGCATTGCTCTGTAGTTAATTCAAATGTCACTATTTTATTTCCCATATGTGACACCTGTATTTCCTTACCTTCACCGCTGTCAGATATGATATTCAGCTCATAAATCGATGGCTTACAAAGTGTAATTCCATCTTCTTTTAAAATTGTCTTATTAACGAGGTTACTCATGGGAATACTCTCCGAGTTAAATAATCTGTTAGATTCGATCCCTTTATGGAAAAGACTTAAATCCGTACCCGATGAAGTAGAGCAGCTAAAACAACGTGTTGCTGAACTTGAAGCCTACATACAGGCGAAACCTGGTGATAAATGCCCTAAATGCGGAATGATGAACTATAGCCTTGATAGAACAGAACCCGATCCTACATTCCACGATTTAGGCGTCCAAAGGGATGTGTATTTGTGTTCAAAATGTGGTTATGAAACATTCAAGCAACGCTAAATTAGAAATCTCCCTTATTTAGGGGGATTTTAGTCATCACAAAAGGCCACGCCATGCGCAGCCTTGAATTTATGGTGTCATGACCATTTTGTTGAGTTCAGCGAAATGCTTGAGTTGTAAACTTAGAGTTGACTACTGGTAGATATGAAAAAGCCCCGCCTGGTTAGCTGTTCTGGAAATCTTCTGCACGCTGGGCGAGTATGCTTTTAAAGGTGGTTCGCGCAATTTCATGCGCATTAGGCGTCATAATGCTTATTATTTGATAGCTGTCAGTATTCAACCAATGCCGGGTGTAAACCAGATAACTATTTGATTTTCTGTCTAGCTGTGGTTTGTTATCTTTCCACGCCCTTTCACCGGGTAGCTTAATATGGATTTTGTAAACATGGGAATCGCAGAGTGAAGCGCAATCTTCCCATTGACCTTCATTACCAAAGACATCTGGAAGAATATGGTTAACCTTCCATTCCCTCAGTAGTTTTAAATAGAAAATAGCAATGTTCTGACGCTCTACGTCAGGATGAATACTGAAAGGCATCAGTGACCAAACACCGATTGAGACAGGCCAATTTTTTTATGTTCAGCTTCAATTAGCTTTCTTGCATCATCAGCAGAAATAAGACCAGTTGTGGCAAGCGTTTTACCCGGCGCTTTCGACTGCTCATAGGCAGCAAGCACATCCTGAAGAGCGAACTCAACACTGGCTACCGCTTTACCAAACTCAATAAGCTGTTTGCGAGAACTGGATACGCCCGATTCGATTTGTTGCTGCCCGGACGAGGTTACTTCGGTAATCGCAATTTTTATAGCCTCTTTAAGCTCAAAAATGAACTGTGTTTGATTTTTCACAGCCTTGATCACCTTAGAGCGAAAGGATGCAGGGTATAAAAGCCCGCCCCCATTTTTCTCACGTAACGCAATCATCTTTTGTAACACGGCGCGCAAATTGGCGGCATCCTCTCTCAAAATGGAAGAGGCTTCCGATATGGGTAAAAAAACAAAACCACTCGGTGCGTTATGAGATACCTGATCACGCTGCTGCATATTTGGAATAACTGGGATGTTTACGCTCTTGGCAGGGACCGGAGCCAGCGAAATACACAGTGCACCAACGAAGGTGGCTATCATCGTTTTAGCGTTGCTCATCTGCCCCTCCTTTATCCGGTATGATGTTGCCGACATTATAGACACAATTCCTTCTTGCAGCAATTGCCAGTGTTCAAACGGAAGGTATCCCCAGAAAACAAAAAACCCCGCTGGAGCGAGGTCTGAAAATAAGTTAATGATATAAAATCAATATCTTATATCTGTTACATATTTATCAACAACTCTAATTGTTATGGTTTTCCCTTGAAGGAAAGCATCATAAACAACCGGATTAAGCACTTGACTTGCTCTTTCCACACGAATGCAGCCTTCAAGATTTCTTTTTTGGTTAACAAACCAATAGTGATTATTTGGAGCCTTACTCATACGAATTATATTTTCAAATTTCCCTAAATACTCTCCATCGGGTATCCATTTTGCACAACTAAATACAGTCTCAGCCGTATTGGTAACCTTATCCTCCGCAGCCATACCCGCTCCGGCAACCAGGGATAAAAACAATCCCGCAAGAATACTTATTTTTTTATTTATCATAACAATCCCCCTTATTTATATGGATTAATCTCAATCAAGCATTGATTAGATATTACCTACACAACATCTGAATATTCCATATTAAAATAAGGACAACGCTGATAACTTAAATCAGATAAAAAGAAAGTTTTAGAGTTTATTAATAATCATCAATGGAATGATAATTATCATAATAAATCTCGTTTTATCTCAAAAACAAAAAACCTCGCACGATGGCGAGACAAAATGTCTGAAGCAATAAACCTGTGATAATACTACGTCACTGTTTCTCACTATTCGAGAAAAACTAATAAGCTGTGTGACATTGCTATCACTCTTATCACAATATACCGACTTTTGTAATTACGCAACTCTATTAACGATTTCTTTTTGTACGCATTTGTCCAGTTCCAGAACCACATCAGAAACTGTTCTGCTCAAGAAAAATCGGACATTTTTACGAAGGCCATTTCATATTCCACAGGAGTTAAATCATTATTAGCCGTGTGTAATCGCGTTAAATTGTAATAATGCAGATAATCCAGCACATCTTTTTTCATCTCCGCCTGATTTTCATGATGAATTTTGAAGAGCCAATCAGGCTTTAAACTGCCAAAGAAACGTTCAACGACTGCATTATCCCAACAGGCCCCCACATCCCCCTGACTCGCTCTCATATCATAACTGTCGAGCAGATTCCGAGATGGCTGGCTTGTATATTGGCTGCCTCTATCACTGTGAAAAACACAGCCTTTTGACGGCTGGCGTAAGTGATACGCTTTCGTTAAGGCCTGACTGATCAGGGTCGTATCTATCTCCGTTGACATCTGCCATCCCACGATCCGCCGCGAGTATAAATCCATCACGATGGCCAGGTATAACCAGCCTTCAGGCGTTTTGAGATAGGTAATATCGCCTGCCCAGACTTCATTCGGGGCCAACGGATTAAAGTTCCGGTTAAGCAGGTTACAGGACGTTGATACAGCTTTCCCTTTGCGTGGAGCCCGGTAGCTTTTACGCTGCCTGACGGATAAGCCGAGCTGTTTCATCAGCTTTCGGGTCCGATAATCACTGATAGTAAAGCCTTCTTTGCGTAATTTTTTCGCCAACATCCGATAGCCTAAGCTTTCCCGGCTTTCTTTAAACAGCGCGGTGGCTTTTTGGTGCAATGCGCGTTGCTCATCGGAAAGCAGCCGAACGGGTTTTGCCTGCCAGGCATAAAACGTGGAATGACTGACTTTCATCACGCGACATCACTGGCAAATGGGAAATTGCTCTGCATGTTCTTTGATGAACCAACACCTTACAGCAGTTCTCTCGCAAAGAAGGCGCTCGCCTTTTTTAAGATCTCTTTCTCCATTTTTAGCTGTTTGTTTTCTTTACGAAGCTGCGATAACTCCTGTCGCTCCTCAGTGGTTAACGCTCCGGGTTTGGCTTGCTCCACAGCCTGCTTTCGCCATGTATACAGGAGTTTTGTTGAGATACCCAAAGTTTCAGCCGCCAGTGGGACGGTATAACCCTGTTCAACAACCAGATTGACAGCTTCTCTTTTAAAGTTATCAGTAAATTTTTGGGGCGATTTTCGTTTCATAAAGACACCTTAATTACATTCTATTCCTTTACCAAAATGTCCGAATTTATTAAAGCACAACAGCCTCGGTGAGCGTTACTACCGGATAAACACCTAACGAGATCATTTTAGTTTTACCCGCGAATTGATAACGGTATCGCCAGCCTTTAGAACCATTGGTATCAATTAACAAAGATAGCCCGTTGCCATCCGCCAATGTATAGGGAATTTCTATACAAAAAACTATACAACAAATTGTAGAGATTTAGGAAGACGGTTGTAGACTTCGAGGGATTAGAGTTTCCCGCTATAGCTTTATTTTTATGGGGGTTGGAGGCTTTGGTAGACGTTGAGAGAGATTTGTTTGGCGCCCCCTGCAGGAATCGAACCTACAATTAGCCCTTAGGAGGGGCTTGTTATATCCATTTAACTAAGAGGGCGAATAAAACAGGGCGTAGTATATCTCTTTTTCTTTCCTGAGATAAGATATAACGAACTGTTTGCCTATATAATCACCAATTATTTTGATTACCATTAAAGAAAAATTGGCAGTATATTTAACATATTGGCGGCTATTGGCTGAAAGGCATAATGCTCGAAAACGGGCAATGGCAAAAAGTAATCATATGGAGAACAATATGAAGTATCGTCTGAGCGGGGTTGCTCTTACTGCTGTGCTACTGGTGGGATGCGCGAGTTCATCGAATACGAATGAACAAAGGCGCTCTGATCCGCTGGAAGGGTTTAACCGTACCATGTTCAACTTTAACTATAATGTTCTCGACCCTTATGTACTAAGGCCTGTCGCAGTAGTCTGGCGTGATTATGTGCCAATGCCTGCACGAAACGGTATTGGTAATTTCATGAGCAACCTTGAAGAACCTGCCAGTATGGTTAATAGCTTTCTACGTGGAGATATCAATGAAGGTGCGAAGCACTTTAATCGGTTCTTTTTGAATACTATTTTGGGTATGGGAGGGCTTATTGATGTTGCTTCAATGGCGAACCCTAAACTGGCAAAACAGGATCCAATGCGTTTTGGTAGTACGCTAGGATACTATAATGTCGGTTATGGCCCTTATGTTGTTTTACCGGGTTATGGCAGTTTTACCACCCGTGATGAGGGGGGAAATTTAGCAGACATGACTTACCCTGTTTTAAGTTATCTCACGCCTTGGATGTCTGTAGGTAAATGGGTATTTCAAGGCATTGAAACCCGGGCGCGTTTATTGGATTCAGACGGCTTGATGAAAAATTCCTCTGATCCGTATCTGATGATGCGTGAGGCTTATTTCCAGCGCCACGATTTTCTGGCTAATGGCGGGAAGCTGACACCAGAAGAAAATCCAAATGCTGCTGCTATTCAGGATGAGCTAGATTCTATCGACTAATTTTATAAAGAAATTAAAAAAGGATAGCTCAGGCTATCCTTTTTTAGATCATGGAAGATGATTAGAATGTGTAGTTAAGGCCTACACCGAACAGCCATGCAGTTCCTTTTGAATCGAATTCATATGGTGCACTGAAAGGTCCTTGTTGAGCTTCTTTTGGTAATTTTTCACTCACATGGACTTTTTTGCCACGCATGTAGGAAACACCAACATCGACAGAAGCATCTTTATTAAATGCGTAAGTGGTTCCCGCACTTAGCCAGAAGCGATTTTGGTCTGGGATAGAAATAGAACGATTCTGTGCTGGTACAGGACTTTCATCGAAAGCGATACCGGTACGGAAAGTCCAGTTATCGTCATGATAATAAGTTGTTCCTAGTGAAATACGGTAGGCATTACGGAATCCTTCGTGTTTTTCGAATAGATCATTGCCCTTACCGTTTTTAGGTTTACCCCTCAATTCTTTAAATTCGTTCCAGCCTGTATAGAGGAAGCTATAGTGGATTGCCCATTGAGGTGCTACACGGTTGTAACCGGAGATTTCCCACATATCAGGTAGGTTCAGATCTAACGTTCCTTTAACTGTATTGCCACCTAGCCCATCTGGTAGTAGTACAGGTTTGTCGTTGCTGTAATCACCATTTTTAAACTTTACTTTGACTTTCGAGCGATAAGTCAAACTATAACGATTGTTTTCATCAAACTGGTACAGAAGGCCCGCATTCCAGCCATAACCCCAATCTTTGCCTTCCAAACGAGCTGCTTCTGCGGTTGCAGGAATGTTAATATTAAGTTTTGGTAGTAACTGTTTATATTTCAGTGTTAATGCTGGCCCTAATTCACCCATATGGCGAATAATTTCAGCATCAGCATAAACTGCATTCACACCTAAACCAAAACTGAACTGATCATTCAGTTTATATGCACCGCTTAGATTAAAGTTTACAGTTTTGAGTGAGGTTTTGCCGCCAATTGAGCCTGCTGCATAGTTATTGCTGAAATTTGTGCCTAAGCCAAAGTTACTCGTGGCTGATGCGCCAACAAACCATTGCTCAGTGATTGGGGTAATAAAATGCAGGTTTGGTATCGGAGCATTTGGTGCAATATTTTTTGCATCAGTGCTGTGTTTAAGCGGGGACTGGCCCGTGATATCAACGCTTGGTTTGACGTAAATAAGGCCGCCAGAAAATGATGGACGCTCAAATAGGGTCATGGCTGCAGGGTTGCGGCTACCTTCAGAAGCATCTTCTGCAACGACACCTGCTCCAGAAAATGCCCGACCTAGTCCTGATGATGAATACTCATTCAATTGAAAACCGGCAGCACTAGCATTAGATGAAATAATTGCAACCGCCACTGCTAATGCTGAACGTGTAAATAGGTTTTTCTGGTTCATAACCAAAACCTCATTGTTTAATTATTATTTAACATGCTACTCAATGTAGCTGAGAGCGCGGAATTGTAGAGTCAGTTTATCATAATGACAAATCAGACCAGTGCGGGAAGTATAGGCCCGATATCATAATGTGTTGCAAGAATGTTTTTAAAATATGACGAAATTGATTACAAAAATGGGACTTGCTTAACAAAAAAGAGACCACCCAGATTGATAAATTGTAAATAAAAAGCCGTTAATGTGCTGAGATCAATAAATAGTGAGATAAATGATATTAAACAGTGTAATTAAACGTTGTAGTGCGCAGAAGAAACTGCCGTTTGGTCTGTTGTTGTGTTGATGATGGATTGCAACTGACAGTAGTTCTTACGCGTAATTACGCTTAGTTGTCAGGCAGAAGCAATGATATTCCAGTTAGGATTGCGTTAATTCTTTCTTGAGTCAAGGTTTTGGGCAACTGTTTTCCACTGTAGTCTAAGGCAGTGGAAAAACTGACTCTCATCCGTGGTAATCAATGATTATTTCTTTATCTTTTTCTCGCATGCTATCTGTTCAAGTTGTGTAGATTGTAAATATATTAAAGTTGCGCTTGCTCGCATTTTTAGTTTATTCCTGTTTGCTATTCTCCAGCATTGCGTTAACAATGCTCCATCAGGTCTGACCTCTTATGGGGTGAGTAAATATTTTTAATCAATTGATTTAGTTAATGATTATTTCAGGAGTTGCTATGAGTCGTTCTTCAACAAAAGTGGCACAACAAAAGGGACGAGTGGCTATTGTCAGTGGGTTGCGTCTTCCTTTTGCGAAACAGGCGACTAACTACCACGGTATTCCGGCTGTTGATCTAGGAAAAGCGGTTGTCAGTGAGTTGGTCATCAGAAGTGGGCTGTCACCAGAGAAGATCGATCAATTAGTTTTTGGGCAAGTTGTTCAAATGCCGGAAGCACCAAATATTGCAAGGGAAATTGTATTAGGTGCTGGCTTAAGTGTTAGTACAGATGCATATAGCGTTTCCCGGGCCTGTGCAACCAGCTTTCAGGCAATCGCGAATGTAGCAGATAGCATTATGGCTGGGACAGTGAATGTGGGGATCGCGGGTGGTGCTGATTCTTCTTCAGTCTTGCCAATCGGGGTAACCAAATCATTGGCTCGCACGCTGGTTGATATGAACAAAGCGAAGAGTTTGTCGCAACGCCTTAAATTACTTAGTAAATTGAAGTTAAAAGATTTACTGCCAGTATCACCCGCTGTTGCTGAATACTCAACGGGGTTACGAATGGGAGATACGGCAGAGCAAATGGCAAAAACCTATCATATCAGTCGTAAAGAGCAGGACGAATTGGCTCACCGTTCTCATGTATTGGCTGCTAAAGCCTGGGAACATGGATTATTGCGTAATGAAGTGATATCAGCACATTTCCCACCGTACCATGAATCTCTGCTGGAAGATAATAATATCCGAAAAAATTCAGAACTCACCTCTTACGCTAAGTTGCGCCCTGCTTTTGACCGCAAACATGGTTCAGTGACTGCTGCCAATAGTACACCGCTGACGGATGGTGCGGCGGCGGTTATTTTGATGAGTGAATCTGCGGCTAAAGAACTTGGTATGACTCCGTTAGGTTATTTACGCAGTTATGCCTTCTCAGCCATTGATGTTTGGCAGGATATGCTATTGGGGCCATCTTATGCGACGCCGTTAGCGTTGGACAGAGCGGGTATTACTTTAAATGAACTTTCGCTCATAGATATGCATGAAGCATTTGCTGCTCAAACCCTTACGAATTTAAAAATGTTTGCCAGTGAAAAGTTTGCCCGCGAGAAATTAGGGCGCTCTCAGGCAATTGGCGAAGTGGATATGGATAAATTCAATGTATTGGGCGGTTCAATTGCTTATGGTCATCCGTTTGCTGCGACTGGAGCCAGAATGGTGACTCAGACACTGAATGAGTTGCGCCGTCGTGGTGGTGGGCTTGGATTGACAACAGCTTGTGCTGCCGGTGGATTGGGTGCAGCGATGGTATTGGAGGTAGAATGATGGCTCAGGCTGAAAAAGAAATAATTATGTCAGAGACACAATCAGTTTTCAGTTTTTCTATCAGAGATGACAAGATTGGTGTCATTACGATTGATGTCCCAGGTGAGAAGGTCAACACGCTGAAAGCGGAGTTTGTTGAACAATTTTTGACAGTTTTTGAGAAGGCACAACAAGTTTCCGGCTTAAAAGGTTTGGTAATTGTATCCGGCAAACCCGATACATTTATCGCTGGCGCAGATATCACTATGATCGCAGGCTGCCAAACCCAACAAGAAGCAACAAAATTGGCTGAAAAAGGTCAGGAATTGTTTGCCCGGATTGCCAATTATTCTTTACCGATTGTTGCCGCCATTCATGGTGCATGTCTGGGGGGCGGGCTGGAGTTAGCATTAGCCTGCCATGCACGTGTTTGTTCTCTGGATGATAAGACGCGTCTTGGTTTACCGGAAGTGCAGCTTGGGTTATTACCCGGTTCGGGGGGAACTCAGCGATTACCTCGTCTGATAGGTGTCAGCTCTGCTCTGGATATGATGCTGACAGGCCGCCAACTGAAGGCAAATCAGGCAAAACGCCTGGGCGTTGTAGATGATGCGGTTCCTTTGGATATTTTGCTGGATGTCGCTGTTCAATATGTCAAAAAAGGAATAATTAAGCGTAAGTCGTTAGCATGGACACAGCGTCTGTTGGCAAGTGCCTTGGGCAGGCCACTGTTGTTTCGGATGGTTCAACAAAAAACACAAGCAAAAACTCATGGTCATTATCCGGCACCAGAGCGGATTATTGATGTCGTTCGTACCGGACTGGAAAAAGGGCAAAAGACGGGTTTTCAGGCGGAAGCCAAAGCATTTGGTGAACTGGCTATGTCGCCAGAATCGGAAGCATTGCGCAGTCTGTTTTTCGCTGCTACCTCATTAAAAAACGAAACGGGTTCTTCAGAACAGCCAGCTAAGATCAAACATGTGGGGATTTTGGGTGGTGGTTTGATGGGGGGCGGAATTGCCAACGTTACTGTCACTCGCGGTAATTTGCCTGTTCGTATCAAAGATATTAATGAAAAAGGTATCAATCAGGCGCTTAAATATACATGGGATCTGCTTTCTAAACGAGTCAAACAACGGCGTTTGAAACCGTCGGAGTGTTCCCGTCAAATGTCTCTGCTTTCCGGGGCAACTGATTATATCGGCTTTAAACAAGCTGATATCGTAGTGGAAGCCGTGTTTGAAGATCTGGTATTGAAACGTAAAATGGTTTCAGAAATTGAGGCACATACAAAACCGGAAACTATTTTCGCCTCCAACACTTCTTCATTGCCAATTCACCAAATTGCAGAAGTTGCTAAACGTCCGGAGCAAGTTATCGGTCTCCACTATTTCAGTCCGGTTGATAAAATGCCGTTGGTGGAAGTGATCCCGCATGCAGGAACCAGTGAAAAAACAATTGCGACGGCGGTAGCGCTGGCGAAAAAACAGGGTAAAACAGCGATTGTTGTTGGTGATAAAGCAGGGTTCTATGTTAACCGAATTTTGTCTCCTTATATCAATGAAGCGGGTTATTGTTTAGTAGAAGGTGAACCTGTTAACCATATCGATAAAGCGTTGGTGGATTTTGGTTTCCCGATTGGGCCAATCAATTTGCTGGATGAAGTCGGTATTGATGTTGGAACAAAAATAATTCCTGTCCTGATAGAGCAATTAGGTAGCCGATTTACTCCACCGGCAATTCTGGATGCAGTATTGAATGACAACCGTAAAGGCAAGAAAAACGGTCGTGGTTTTTATTCCTACGAGGTCAAAAAAAGTAGATTCTGGTCATTCAGAAAAAGCAGCAAAGAGGTTGACTCTTCCATCTATTCTTTGTTGAAAATTAAGCCTAACGCCAAGATATCTCCATCAGACATTGCTCAGCGTTGTTTAATGCCGATGTTAAATGAAGCTGTTCGCTGTTTGGATGAAGGTATCATCCGAAGCCCCCGTGATGGCGATATTGGCGCAGTATTTGGTATCGGCTTCCCGCCATTCCTGGGAGGGCCATTTCGTTATATGGATAAACTAGGTAGTAATAACGTTGTGAAAATTTTACGCCGCCTGGAGCAACAACATGGAGAAAGATTTGCACCTTGTGAACGCCTGGTTCAAATGGCTGAACAGAATGAAAAATTCTATGAATAATTTATAGTTTTTGTGGAATAAATTATATCGGCTCTTTCAGTTCAAGAGCCGATTTTTTATGCCAAATGATTTCTGATTCTTATAATATTTTTTACTTGTTGAGTAAATGAAATAATAATAACCAAACAAGATATATATAATTCGTCTTTAGTGATTTTATTTGTTTTTATTTTGAGGCAGAATGCTTATCAATCCTAATTGATGTCCTTCTGTTAAAGTGTATATCAATAATATGGTTTTATTTTCATATAATTAATTACCTAAAAGCGGTGTAATTTAAAATTTAACTCAACGGTGAATTATGTTCGTTTTTATTATGCGTCACGGTGATGCCGCTTTCGACTCAATCAGCGATGCAATGCGAGAATTAACACCACGTGGTTGTCAGGAATCACAAAAAATGGCTCTTTGGCTTGCGCAACAGTTGCCTGATATCGATTGTGTCTTAGTCAGTCCTTATATCCGGGCAGGGCAGACTCTGAAAGTCGTTCGTGAGAGCTTGACATTGCCTGATAGTGAGGAGGTGTTAGAGGAGTTAACACCATCGGGTGATGCGGCACTGGTAGCGAGCTACTTACAAGTTTTGGCAATTCAGGGAAAAAAAGCAGTATTGTTAGTTTCCCATTTACCTTTGGTTGGTTATTTAGTATCTGAACTTTGCCCTGTACAAACTCCGCCTATGTTTACAACATCCGGTATTGCTTGTGTGGAGTGGGATCACCAGACAGCGAAAGGCTGCCTATTATGGCAAACCTCTCCAGCACACTTAGTGACAAACAATATTAGTGATAAGCAATAAATGACAAAAGCCTGGTTGATCAAAGGCAGAGTTCACATTTAGCGCTGTATAAACTCATCCTGTTCTACCAAAATGAGCAATGCAGCGTTTCCTCCCCACTCTTTGGGAGCTTGATGAAAAGCAATGATATCGGGATGTTGAGCGAGCCATAATGGTGTTTGTTGCTTAAGAATATGTTTGCCGTGACCATGCATAATACAGGCACAATAGACGTTTTCACGGCGGCAGGCGGCTATCAAAGCCCCAATTTCTTGTTTAGCCTGCAACTGAGTTAATCCGTGCAAATCCAGAAAAAATTCAGGGGGATAATCTCCTCGCCGTAATTTCTTCAGCTCATAATGATTGGCACCTTCACGTACATAACGGGTCGGGCCTTCCATATCGAGATTGGGCTGGAACTCATCAGAAAAATAGTAACTGGCATCGACCTGTTCTTGCATCAGACGCTCAGGAGCAATCTGGCCGATTTTTTTTCTTCTGGGGGAATGTAAGACTTTATCTTGAGCAATACGACGGGTTCCTGCAACAGACGTTCTAAATAGGCTGATGTCTTCTTCACTTAATGTTATTTTCTTCTTCATTACATACTAATTTTATTAACAACTTTTGGTCAGTGTACCTGATTTTCTATCATTTTGCTTAAATGCTATTACATAATATAACCATGTATATTTAGTGGTTATTTGTTGTTTTCTTCAAAATGGCTTGCCAATGTTTTAATCTTTTTTGAAGAGCTTGTAGAACATGTTTCTTTTCTCTGGTGCTGGGGAAAAAACTATTGATCGTATTTTGATCGTGCTTTTCCCAGAGCGCAGGATTTTGGGTTAATCTTTCGTACCACATTGGTTTATTGATATGAATGTCGTTTTTGAAATCAGAAGGCAGGGCGAAAAGAAAGTTATCCATAGAATTTTTAGCCAAATGACTTGAAGGGTATTCTTTTAAGATAATGAGCTTATTTAAAAAAATATTGTTTAAGTGGTATTGCCATTCTTCCCTTTTGCCAAAAAAGGGTTCTATTGTTTTGTAGAACAATTCAGAATTCTTGAACTGTGTGATAGTAGGATCAATTATAATTCTCTGGCTTTGATGGTAAGCTTCAATAACAAGATGAGTCGTAGGGCAACTATCGTCCACGCCGCGCCAGATGAATACGCCAATTGCCCGATGGGGTATATGTACTCGATGAAGATATTCACTGACATAATCGGCACATCTAAAACAGGCTGCTTTAGGTGATTTAATAAGATCTAATATATTTTTATCATTAAGAATTTCATCCAAAAAATTCACAATTGCTCCTTGATTCATAAAATGGATTGACAAAATTTTTTGGTTATAAAATAAATGTATATACAACATACGGGCTGATATTGACAAGAAAAAAGTAACGGAGAGAAACTAATGTCAATTGGACTGAAAGATAGCGATATTATTTGGCGTAATGCCAGACTTGCCACAATGAACCCTATAATCAGCAACATAGATGGCAAACACAATTATGGTATGCTGGAACGACATGATTTGATCATACGGGATGAAAAAATTCTGGCGATTTTACCAACAGAAAGTGTGCCAGCTAATCGTTGTAAGGTGATTGATGCAGAGCAACGATTAATCACTCCCGGCCTGATAGATTGCCATACACACTTGGTTTTTGGTGGCAATCGGGCATCGGAATGGGAACAGCGTTTGAATGGCGCTTCTTATGAAGAAATCAGTGCTAAAGGTGGTGGAATTAATGCTACAGTCAATGCAACCAGACAAAGTTCAGCCCAACAATTGGAAATTGCCGCTCAAAAGCGACTTAATGCTTTAATATCTGAAGGTGTAACGACAATTGAGATGAAATCGGGTTATGGATTAGATCTGAAAAATGAAGAAAAACAACTGAAAGTTATTCAAACACTAAAGCAAAAGAACTCCGTTGAAATCAGTCCGACTTTACTCTCAGCTCATGCAGTTCCTTCTGAATATAAACATAATCCTGATGCTTATATCGATTTAGTTTGCGATACCATTCTTCCTGCTCTTTGGCAAAAGCAGTTATTTGAGTCTGTAGATGTTTTTTGTGAAACCGTTGGATTTAGTCTCCAACAAACTAAACGGGTCTTTGACGCAGCCAAAAAACTCAATATTCCCATCAAGGGCCATGTAGAGCAGCTTTCTAATTTAGGCGGCTCTGAATTAGTGGCAGATTATCAAGGATTATCCGTTGATCATATTGAATATCTGGATGAAAGAGGCGTTGAAACGATCAGCCGCAGTGGAACTGTCGCCGTATTATTGCCGGGAGCATTTTATTTTCTGAGAGAGACTAAACGCCCTCCTATTGCTTTATTGCGTCAATATCGTGTACCGATGGCCATTTCGACGGATTTTAATCCGGGAACCAGCCCTTTTACATCTTTGCGTATGATGATGAATATGGCCTGTGTCCAGTTTGGTTTAACACCAGAAGAGGTATGGCAGGGAGTGACTATCCATGCGGCACGTGCATTAGGGCGGGCAGATAGCCACGGTCAATTAACTGCAGGTTATATGGCTGATTTTGTTGTCTGGGATGCTCAGGAACCCGTTGATATATTGTATGAACTTGGACATAACCCATTAGTTTACCGTGTTTATCGTGGAACAATCACGCATAGCTCTATACATCGTGATTCATAAACAGTATCACTTAGAAAACAATACATTGTCTAGAGAACAATAAATAATAGTGAGGGATATAACATGAAATTATGGCATCCGACATCAGAAAACATTTGGCAAGGACGGAATGATCTCGCGGAAGCAAATAACGCATTACGGATATTCCAGACGATAAAACAACCCACCCGTTTCTCTCCAGAACAATTTCCGCATCATATTGCATTATTGGGATTTGAATGTGATGAAGGGGTAAAACTTAACCAAGGGCGACCGGGAGCTAAATTAGGGCCTGAATATCTGCGCCAGTCATTGGCAAATATGGCGAGTCATGATGGGCATGAATGGCTAGTGGATTTGGGTAATATCCAGGCTCATAGCGGACAATTAAGTGAAGCCCAGAGCGCTCTGAGTGATGCTGTCTATGAGTGTCAGAATCAGAAAATGCGGACGTTAATTTTTGGAGGCGGACATGAAACGGCATTTGCTCATGGCATGGGGATTTATCGTGCGTTTCCAACTCAACGGGTAGGGATTATTAACTTTGATGCGCATCTTGATCTGCGGAATGCGCCACAACCCACATCGGGAACCCCGTTTCGTCAGCTTGCTGATTATTGTCATCAGCAACAACGTCCATTTAATTACACTTGTATAGGTGCCAGTCTGGCCTCAAATACGCAGGCTTTATTAGACGAAGCTAATCACCTTGATGTCACAATTATTTGGGATACTCAATGTATTGACTCCATGTTGGATAAGGTACAGCAACAAATACAAGATATTATTAATCAGGTTGAAATCATATACATGACTATTGATTTGGATGTGTTGCCAATCTGGCAAATGCCATCAGTATCGGCTCCGGCTGCGTTGGGTGTTCCATTAGAGCGCTTATTATCATTGATTCAACCCATTTGTCAGAGTAAGAAATTGCAGGCTATTGATTTAGTTGAGCTTAATCCATTGTATGATATTCAGGGTATGGGCGGTAAAGCAGCGGCCCGTCTTGCATGGCAATTAGTGCATTGGTGGAATGGATAATTCATGAAATAAATAATTCTTAAAATAGACAGGAGTAAGAAGGAATTTATTGTGACCATTGATTTATCAGATAAAGCGGCTAAGCCTGTGCCTCTGTACGCAAAAGTTAAACAAGCCATTGTTGAAAAAATCTATACAGGGGAGTGGAAACCGCATGATAGGGTTCCTTCGGAATCTGAATTAGTTAAACAATTTAACTGTAGTCGTATGACAGCAAACAGGGCATTGCGGGAGCTGACAGCAGAAGGGTTTCTGTTCCGTTTGCAGGGGGTGGGTTCATTTGTTGCAGAGCCTAAAGGACAATCTGCCTTATTTGAAATACACAGTATTGCTGCTGAAATTGAGGCTCGTTCCCACCGACACAGTTGCAAGGTACTGAAACTTGCAGAAGTGATGGCTAATATGACTCAGGCCGCAGAGTTGGCAATCGAGATTGGCACACTTATTTATCATTCAATTATTGTTCATTATGAAAATGATATTCCTGTACAAATTGAAGACCGTTATGTTAATGCGTTGGCGGTGCCAGAGTATCTGCGGCAGGATTTCAGTCAGCAAACTGCTCATGATTATTTATCGATAGTCGCTCCTCTTACGGAAGGAGAGCACATTGTAGAAGCGGTTGCAGGTGATGCTCGCTCTTGCCGTTTGCTGCAAATAGAAGAAAACACGCCCTGTTTGTTGATCAGCCGACGAACCTGGTCGAAAGAGCATATTGTTTCCAGTGCTAAGTTATTATTTCCTGGTAACCGTTATAAACTGAAAGGGTGTTTTAGTTCGTGATTCTGAGCTTATGATTTGGTTAAAACATCTCCTCTTTGCTTTATGCATAGAGGAGAAAAGAAAGAAGACCGTTGTAACAATAATGTAAATAATATGTGATATAAAACACAAAACCAGCAAAAATATGCTTCTGCCAGCCTGAAAATAAATCATTATCATCTTATTGATCTTCCTAATAAAAGAAATCACACAAAATTATTGACTTTATCTTCGTCACATTTTTGCCTATTGAATATACATGTATATACAACTATACAGTTAATAAATTTTCATAAAGGTGAAAAAGGAAAAAACCGTGACAATGCAAAATAATAAATTCAGTAACGCGGTCATTCGTGCTCCCAGAGGAACGCAACTCACAGCAAAAAGTTGGTTAACGGAAGCACCGCTCCGTATGTTGATGAATAATCTTGATCCTGACGTAGCAGAAAATCCTCATGAGCTGGTGGTTTATGGTGGAATTGGTCGTGCAGCCAGAAATTGGCAATGTTATGAAAAAATCGTTGAGACTCTGAAAAATCTGGAGAATAACGAAACATTACTGGTGCAATCAGGTAAGCCTGTCGGGGTTTTCAAAACCCATGAGAATGCGCCTCGTGTATTGATAGCAAACTCAAATTTGGTTCCACATTGGGCAACGTGGGAACACTTTAATGAACTGGATGCCAAAGGGTTAGCAATGTATGGCCAGATGACAGCCGGTAGCTGGATATACATCGGTAGTCAAGGGATTGTACAAGGCACTTATGAGACATTTGTTGAAGCCGGGCGCCAGCATTATAACGGTAATCTGACAGGTCGTTGGGTATTGACTGCCGGTTTAGGTGGCATGGGTGGTGCACAACCTTTGGCAGCAACGTTGGCGGGGGCGTCATCACTCAATATTGAATGTCAGCAAAGCCGTATTGATTTTCGTCTGCGTACTAAATATGTGGATGAGCAAGCAACTGATTTGGATGACGCACTGGCACGTATTAGGCGTTACACCGAGGAAGGTAAAGCGGTATCGATAGCACTGTGCGGTAACGCAGCAGAAATTTTACCGGAGTTAGTTCGCCGCGGTGTTCGTCCTGATATGGTAACAGACCAAACCAGCGCCCATGATCCATTACATGGTTATCTGCCAGCGGGTTGGACATGGGAAGAATATTGTCGCCGTGCCGAAACAGAGTCAGAAGTGGTGATTCAGGCTGCGAGAGCCTCAATGGCAGTACATGTTGAAGCGATGTTGGCTTTCCAGAAACAGGGGATTCCCACTTTTGATTACGGCAATAATATCCGACAAATGGCAAAAGAAATGGGTATTGAACATGCTTTTGATTTCCCCGGTTTTGTGCCTGCTTATATTCGTCCACTCTTTTGTCGCGGGATTGGGCCTTTCCGTTGGGCTGCTCTTTCCGGTGATCCTGAAGATATCTACAAAACCGATGCCAAAGTAAAAGAACTGTTGCCAGATGATACCCACTTGCATCGTTGGCTGGATATGGCACGGGAACGTATTAGCTTCCAGGGCTTGCCTGCCCGCATTTGTTGGGTAGGTCTGGGAGATCGGGCTAAGTTGGGCTTGGCATTTAATGAAATGGTACGTAATGGCGAACTTTCAGCACCAATCGTGATTGGACGTGATCATCTGGATTCAGGTTCAGTGGCAAGCCCTAACCGTGAAACGGAATCAATGAAAGATGGTTCTGATGCTGTTTCTGACTGGCCATTACTCAATGCGCTATTAAATACAGCCAGTGGTGCAACTTGGGTATCTCTGCACCACGGTGGTGGTGTTGGCATGGGATTTTCTCAACATTCAGGCATGGTCATTGTTTGTGATGGTTCGGATGACGCAGCAGAACGTATTGCCCGGGTACTGCACAATGATCCAGCGACGGGTGTCATGCGTCATGCTGATGCGGGTTATGAACTGGCGGTTCAATGTGCAAAAGAGCAGGGATTGAATCTACCCATGCTGAATACACAAGCAGTAGAAGGCTCATCATTTGAAACAAAAGCAGCAGAAATAAAATAAGGAGCGTTATTGATATGAAACATATGACTATTCATCCGGGAAAAATGACGCTTGAAGAGTTACGCCATGTTTATCAGCATCCGGTACAGATAACTTTGGATGCACAATGCTTCCCGGCTATTGAGAGCAGTGTTGAATGTGTTAACCGTATTATCAGCGAAAACAGAACCGCATATGGAATTAATACGGGTTTCGGTTTGTTGGCAAATACCCGAATTGCAGAGCAAGATTTGGAAGAGTTGCAACGCGCTATCGTAATGTCACATGCAGCAGGTGTTGGTGAGCCTTTATCGGATGAAATCGTCCGGTTAATTATGGTATTGAAAATCAATAGTCTGGCTCGTGGTTATTCCGGTATTCGTTTGGAAGTTATTCAGGCACTGGTAACATTGGTAAATGCCGAAGTTTACCCTTGCATTCCAAGTAAAGGCTCGGTCGGCGCTTCTGGTGATTTGGCTCCACTGGCGCATATGAGTCTGTTATTGTTGGGAGAGGGCAAAGCCCGTTATCGTGGTGAATGGTTGCCGGCAAAAGAAGCTCTGGCAAAAGCGGGACTTAAGCCCATTCAACTGGTGGCAAAAGAGGGGCTGGCACTACTTAACGGTACACAAACCTCAACTGCATTTGCTTTGAAAGGGCTTTTTGCGGCAGAAGAGTTACTTGCATCTGCCATTGTTTGTGGTGCCTTATCTGTTGAAGCAGCCTTGGGTTCCCGTAAGCCATTTGATGCTCGCATTCATGAGGTGCGTGGACAGCAAGGGCAAATTGATGTTGCAGCTTTATACCGTTTTGTATTGGAAGAACAAAGTAACATTTCTGCCTCGCACGAAAACTGCCCGAAAGTGCAGGATCCTTACTCGTTACGTTGTCAGCCACAGGTAATGGGAGCTTGTTTGACCCAAATCCGCTATGCTGCTGATGTCATTATGGTTGAGGCTAATGCTGTTTCTGACAATCCACTGGTCTTTACTGAACAGGATGAAGTGATTTCTGGTGGTAACTTCCATGCAGAGCCTATCGCAATGGCATCGGATAATCTGGCTATCGCTTTGGCGGAAATCGGCGCGTTGTCAGAACGCAGGATTGCTCTGCTGATGGATAGCAATATGTCTCAGTTGCCCCCGTTTCTGGTCAAAAACAGCGGTGTTAATTCCGGTTTTATGATTGCTCAAGTAACTGCGGCAGCGTTGGCAAGTGAAAATAAAGCACTGGCACATCCTTCCAGTGTTGATAGCCTGCCGACCTCAGCGAATCAGGAAGATCATGTCTCAATGGCGCCAGCAGCAGGTCGCCGCTTGTGGGAAATGGCGGATAACGTCAGGGGAATTCTGGCGATTGAGTGGTTGACGGCTTGTCAGGGGGTGGATTTTCGTGCAGGTTTGACGAGTAGCCCGATTCTGGAAAAAGCCCGCCATATTCTGCGTGAGAAAGTAACACATTACGATAAAGATCGTTTTTTCTCACCAGACATTGAAACAGCTATTCAATTGTTAGCAGAGCAGCAACTTTCTGCACTGCTGCCGACTGGTACGATCCTGTCGAATAATAATATTCTGAAAAACCACATAAATTAAATCGTTTTTAGGCCGGTTCTCCGGCCTTATCGTTGTATTTATCTTTCACATCTAATAATAAAAGAAAATAGGGATAAATCATGCAAAACATCTCACAACTCAAGCGTGGGTTAAGTGTTCGTCACATTCGGTTTATGGCACTGGGGTCGGCGATTGGTACTGGGCTTTTTTATGGTTCTGCGGGAGCCATTCAAGCAGCAGGGCCTGCGGTATTGTTGGCATACGCTATTGGTGGTGCGGCAGTTTTTATGGTTATGCGTGCATTGGGGGAAATGGCTGTCCATAACCCCGTGCCGGGTTCTTTTTCCCATTATGCCAATCACTATCTGGGGCCATTGGCGGGTTTTTTGACTGGATGGACTTATGTATTTGAAATGTTGGTTGTCTGTCTGGCAGATGTCACCGCATTTGGCCTCTATATGAAACTTTGGTTTCCCCATGTTGACCAATGGATTTGGGTTCTCGGCATCGTCTTTTTCATCGGGGCGATAAATCTGTGCAATGTCAAAGTGTTTGGTGAAATGGAGTTTTGGCTTTCTATCATTAAAGTCACAGCGATTGTTGCCATGATTATCGGTGGCTTCGTGATTATGATGTATGGATTTGGTCAGGAAGCAGGTCATGTTACCGGGTTATCAAATTTGTGGGAACACGGTGGTTTTATGCCGAATGGGATTGCAGGAGTGATAGCTTCATTTACCGTTGTCATGTTCGCATTTGGAGGTATTGAAGTTATCGGTATTACCGCCAGTGAAGCGAAAAATCCGGCACAATCCATTCCACGGGCAATTAATGCGGTGCCGCTACGCATTTTGCTATTTTATATTCTTACTTTATTCGTGCTGATGTGTATTTATCCGTGGGATCAAGTTGGTCAGAATGGCAGCCCGTTTGTCCAGATCTTCTCCAGTCTGGGGATTAACTCCGCAGCCAATATCCTGAATATTGTCGTTATTACAGCCGCCATTTCAGCGATTAACAGTGATATTTTTGGCGCAGGGAGAATGATGTATGGCATGGCGCAGGAAAAACAGGCTCCTGCTTCTTTCACCAAACTGACTCAACATGGAGTACCGTGGATCACGGTATTGGCAATGTCAGTCATTTTGTTAATCGGTGTTGTTTTGAACTATCTGTTGCCTGAACAAATCTTTATCATTATTGCTTCCATTGCAACATTTGCCACAGTGTGGGTATGGCTGATGATTTTGTTGTCACAATATATGATGCGCCGGAAAATGCCGACAGAAGAGGCTAAACAGCTTAAATTTCCGGTTCCATTGTGGCCAATAGCACCGGCTCTGACAATGGCATTTATGGCATTTATCATCATGGTACTGGGCTATTTCCCCAATACGCGTGTCGCATTGTTTGTGGGAATCGTGTGGATTGTGCTACTGACTGTCAGTTATTTCTTATGGGTAAAAAAATCGGGTGAAAAAACTAGCTGATAAACAAAATGGATAACGCCGATAAAAACCATCCTGTTAACGCAGGGTGGTTTTTGTGTTTTTGTTACGCTTACATGAGTCTCTGAGCTTAAAATAATTCGCACATTCAGGTTGCTGATTTGTAGCATGGATCATGGCAAACTAACGCACTAATGACATTTTTGTGGTTTAGAGGTACTTGTGGATAAGATTTTCGTAGATGAAGCCGTGGCAGAGCTGCATACCATTCAGGATATGCTGCGTTGGACAACCAGTTGTTTCAGTGCAGCCAACATCTATTATGGACATGGAACAGATAACCCGTGGGATGAAGCTTTGCAATTGGTTCTTCCAACACTGTACCTGCCTCTGGATATCCCAGAAAATATGATGACAGCCCGACTGACAACCACAGAGCGCCATCGTATTGTTGAGCGGGTTTTGCGCCGTATCAATGAGCGTATTCCTGTTGCTTATTTGACTAACCGGGCATGGTTCTGTGGGCATGAATTTTATGTTGATGAGCGAGTTTTGGTGCCACGTTCGCCAATTGGTGAGTTGATTAACACTCAGTTTGCCGGGTTACTCCCACAGGAACCTTCCGCCATTCTTGATTTGTGCACAGGAAGTGGCTGTATTGCAATTGCTTGTGCTCATGCCTTCCCGGAAGCGGAAGTTGATGCGGTTGATATTTCTGCTGATGCTTTGGCCGTTACTGAGCACAATATTGAAAATCATGGGCTTTTACACCGTGTCATACCGATTCAGTCAGATTTATTCCGTGATATGCCTCCGATGAAATACGATCTGATTGTTACCAATCCGCCTTATGTGGATGAGGAAGATATGAGTGATCTGCCAGATGAGTTCCACCGTGAGCCAGAGTTGGGACTGGCAGCAGGATGTGATGGGTTAGATCTGGCCCGTCGTATTCTTGCCACGGCACCGGATTTTCTCACCGAAGAAGGGGTGTTGATATGTGAAGTGGGTAACAGCATGATTCATTTGATTGAACAATACTCTGATGTACCATTCACATGGTTGGTGTTTGAGCATGGTGGTGATGGTGTTTTTATGCTCACACGCAAACAATTGACCGAATATCACGAATATTTCTGTCTATTTAAAGACTAATATTTTGCCATTGTGCTGATGGTTAAAGCGTTTTTTCATCAATTTAATTTAAATAAAGTTGATGAAATCAATTAGGCTTTAACCATTGGTTAGGTTATTGTTAGCCAATATCAAATCATTAACACACATCTTTAACGCATAAGAAATAACGGCAGGATAGGAATGGCAGGAAACAGTATTGGGCAGTTTTTCCGAATCACTACATTTGGTGAATCTCACGGGGTTGCATTGGGGTGTATTGTTGATGGTGTTCCGCCGGGTATTGCCATTACAGAAGCCGATTTGCAAATTGATTTAGACAGACGTCGTCCGGGAACTTCCCGCTACACTACACAGCGCCGTGAACCTGATCAGGTACGAATTCTTTCTGGCGTTTTTGAAGGTGTGACAACAGGAACCAGTATTGGTTTATTAATTGAGAACACCGATCAACGTTCACAAGATTACAGTGCGATTAAAGACGTTTTTCGCCCCGGTCATGCAGATTATACCTATGAGCAAAAATATGGATTGCGTGATTATCGTGGTGGTGGCCGTTCATCTGCTCGTGAAACTGCGATGCGTGTTGCTGCTGGTGCGATTGCAAAAAAATACTTGTTTGAAAAGCATGGTATCCGTATCCGTGCCTGCTTGACCCAGATGGGAAATATTCATTGTGAATTGAAAGATTGGGAGTTCGTTGAGCAGAACCCGTTTTTTTGCCCTGATGAAAGTAAACTAACTCAACTTGATGAGCTATTGCGTACTCTGAAAAAAGAGGGGGATTCCATTGGTGCTAAGGTGACGGTGATTGCTGAAAATGTGCCAGCAGGATTGGGAGAACCGGTTTTTGATCGTTTGGATGCAGATATTGCCCATGCTTTGATGAGCATTAATGCGGTGAAAGGAGTTGAAATTGGTGACGGTTTCGGCGTTGTTAACTTACGTGGCAGTGAAAATCGGGATGAAATCACTTCACAAGGTTTTATCAGCAACCATGCGGGTGGCATTCTGGGGGGGATCAGCAGCAGCCAGCCAATTATCGCCCATATTGCTCTGAAACCGACATCCAGCATTATGGTATCGGGTAAGACCATTAATCGTCAGGGCGAAGAGGTAGAAATGGTGACGCGCGGTCGACACGACCCTTGTGTTGGCATTCGGGCGGTTCCTATTGCAGAGGCTATGATGGCGATTGTACTGATGGATCACCTGTTGCGTCAGAGAGCGCAGTGTGCCGATGTCACATCTATACTTCCGAGCTGGTAAATCGGTAACAGTTTTTTCGAGCTATATTTTTCAGGATATATTTTCCGAGATATAAGCGTCGAACGATGCCAAAAGATCTCCTGATGAACAGGTAAGTAATTTTCTGGTGAAATAAATAATGGAATGGTCATTACTGGGTCCAGAAGTTTATGGTTTTCTCTTTTTGGTTGCTCTGGTTGCGGGTTTTATCGATTCTATAGCAGGTGGAGGCGGATTATTGACGATTCCTGCTCTATTATCAGCAGGTGTTTCTCCGGTTCAGGCATTAGCAACAGGAAAACTTCAATCTGTAGGTGGTTCGTTATCTGCCAGCCTGTATTTTATCCGTCGTGGTATAGTGAACCTGCGTTCTCAGCGATTTTCCATTGCTATGACTGTGCTAGGCGGTATGTCGGGAGCATTGCTGGTTCAGTTTGTATCACCCGATTTATTGCGTTACGTCCTGCCTATATTAGTGATGATTATCGGCTTTTACTTTCTGCTAGTACCTAATATTGGTGCAGAAGATCGACAACGTCGTTTGGGGCCGATAGCTTTTGGCTGTCTTGCGGGAGGCGGGATAGGTTTTTATGATGGTGTATTCGGGCCGGGAACAGGTTCTTTTCTGGCACTCTCTTACGTAATGCTCTGTGGTTACAATCTGGCTAAGGCAACAGCACATGCAAAAGTGTTAAACTGCGCAGCCAATCTCGGTGCATTAGGTTTCTTTATTCTTGGCGGGCAGGTTTTATGGCTGCTCGGTTTTGTCATGCTGACCGGCCAGATGATTGGTGCCCGTTTAGGCGCTGGTTTAGTATTGAGCAGGGGGCAAAAGTTAATCCGCCCAATGCTGGTGACTATCTCTTTTCTAATGAGTATCAAGCTTCTCCATGATCAACACGGTGATACCATCCGTTCCTGGCTGGCATTTTATTTTTGATTTTAGGCTATTATTTTGAGGATATTGTATTAATACATGGCTGGATATCACTATCAACAACTGATTGAAATTTTTGATAATTGTTTTAGCGATGACTATAACACCCGTTTGATAAAAGGTGATAATGAGCCGGTTTATCTGCCCGCGGATGAAGAGGTAGCTTATAATCGGGTTGTGTTTGCTCATGGTTTTTACGCCAGTGGATTGCACGAAATTTCGCATTGGTGTATTGCGGGTAAAGAGCGTCGTAAATTGGTTGATTTTGGTTACTGGTATTGCCCTGACGGTCGTGATGCCCAGACTCAAGCGGAGTTCGAGAAAGTCGAAGTTAAGCCACAAGCATTAGAATGGTTATTCTGTGTAGCTGCTGGTTTTCCTTTCAACATTAGTTGCGATAATTTGGACGGCGATTTTGAGCCGGATCGCTTTACTTTTCAGCAGAAAGTTCATGCGCAAGTAATGGCATATCTTGAAAACGAAATACCCACACGTGCAGCACACTTTATTCATGCGCTGCAATCGTTTTACAATACGCCTCCACTAAAAGCAGAACATTTCCCTTACCCGGAAGATCCTTTTGCTAACTAAATTGATTTTTAAGGAAAAACAATGCTCGCAGAGTTTGAAACACGCATTCTGGCATATATAGACGATATGGTTGAATATGCCAGTGATGACGAATTATTTGCTGGTGGATACCTCCGCGGGCATCTGACGCTGGCTGTTGCCGAATTGGAACAAGAAGGCGCTAATACTATTGAACAGCTTCACCAACGTGTAGAAGAAAGTATCCATAAAGCGATTAAGGTGGGAGAATTGACGCCACCAGATCAAGTTTTAGTTTTAACGACCTGGCAAAAACTATTAGCAAAACTACTGAATAGTGTAAGGGTGTGATCTATTAACACTAAAATTCTTTCTTGAGGGCTGTTTTGCAGCCCTTATTTTTTATGCAGATAACGTAAATCTCAATGTTCGGTTACATAAAAATTCGCAATGGCTCGCAATAACTATAATAAAACTGAGAAGCATGAGTCTTTATTGATCCTTTTATAGTGTATATAGATTAAGATAATATAGTTAGCAGAGTTACTTAGAGGGTTTTTAAATCAGAGTTTGCGTGGTGCTATTCTTTTTGAGGCGGTTAAAATAATCATGTTATTAGTAGAACGCGTGATGATTAAAAAAATTAATGGTGGTAAAGTTTAGGTCATGGTTTAGTCAATAATTAGGTGTTTTTTAGTTGTATATCCAATAAGTTCTGGATTGCTTCAATACAGAGAAAATATAGATTTTCTATCAGCTTAATAGGAGAGGAAATTTAATCGTATGAAATGCGATTAATTAATAGAAAATAAACAGATAATTCATAAAAAATAGAATTAATTATCTGTGAAAGTTCAGAGTTGAAAAGGATATTTCAGGAGGTAATAACATGGGGTTGGGAAGTTGCTCTGTGCGAAGTGGATATGGATTTTATACTGGTGATAAGATGTTTTTGTTACCTGAATCGATAAGTTTTAGTGCTTCAAGATGGAGGGGAAGGCAAAGTATGAATCCACAATTGGAAAAAAAATTTGACAATCTGGAATTAGATGTTTCCTATCTAAAAACGGATGTTTCTCAGTTAAAGGTAGACGTTTCTCAGTTAAAGATAGATGTTTCTCAGTTAAAGATAGATGTTTCATTGTTAAAAGAAGATGTCTCACTGCTAAAAACGGATGTCTCACAATTAAAAATAGATATGGAAGTGATAAAATCCAATTATGCGACAAAAGCTGATATTGAATCAGTAAAAGTACTTATTCATAATGAAATAACATCTGTGAATAAAGAAATGTCATCTGTATATAAGGAAATGTCATCTATGAATAGTAAAATATTATCTCTACATAAGGAAGTTTCAGATAAAATGGCGGCTCAGACCAAGTGGATGGTAACAATGATGTTTGGTTTTTCTGGTATTATTATTACAGCAATGAAATTTATGCTTTGAATAACTTTTAGAATCAATAAACTGACGTATTTTAAATTCTTATTTATAAGTGGAGTATTTATTTTAATATTATTAATATGACCATCAAATAAATTGTCAGGATAAATCATGTTTACTATTCGTCAAACACAAACATCGGATGTAAGTCAATTACCTGCAATTGAATATTCTGCTGCACAGTTGTTTCGTTTTATACCTGATTTGGCCTGGATTGCTGATGGTCACGTACAAACGGAACAACAACATTTGGACTATACTGCTCAGGATAATAGTTGGGTAGCTTTGGAGAAGAGGAAACCGATAGGCTTTATTCTGGTTAAACCTTTGGATGATGGACTGCATATCGTTGAACTGTCTGTGTATGGAGATTGGCAGAGAAAGGGAATCGGTAAGTCGTTAATAGAAACAGTTATTCAGGTTGCTAAACAGCGTAAATTACAGTTTGTGACTTTAACGACTTTCCGTCATGTCAGTTGGAATGCTCCTTTTTATCAATGACTGGGATTTTCTATTTTAGAATCTCAGCAGATAAGTGAAGCATTGAAACAGATTTTACAAGATGAAATTAAATATGGGTTTTCGGCAGTCCAGCGTTGTGCAATGAAACGCTTAGTGATTGCATGAGAAAGCTACAATTGAGTTTTAATCGTTTCAATTGATGCAATTTCAGTAGCATCAGGCATGACAAATTATGCCTGATGCAAATCGAGGCTTATTCGTTGTGTCGTAAAACCTCAGCCTTTGCGACAACCTCTTAGGACGGGTGAGGTTGTCAAAAATTAAGGCCTTTCTGCTTTCACTTTTTTACCGCGTAACAGCTTTCTGACCCAGAAACGATTTGGGTGCAAAGCCGCTAATATTTCATCATCAAGTGGCAAGGCTTCATTAAATATTTGCCCTGCAAGTAATTCAGCACTTAGAGGAGCAGAACACAAACCACGTGAACCTAATGCGCCAATAACAAATAAATCAGGGTAGCAAGGTGATTCGTCTATTTTCTCCCCAGACTGTATCTGTTGAGGTAAATCGGCATATTTTGCCATAATTTCACTGAAAATAGGTACATTCCCGACCATTGGCATATGATCCCGAATCACACATCGTATCCCCTGACGGGATTTATCCTCTGAAATGTCAACTTGTTTTACCCAATCAACATCAGGGAGACATTTCAGGAGACGATCACGATTCTCCTGTTGTTCGGCAGAAGAGTACTGAGTATCTAATTGATCGCGTTGATAACTTGCACCAATACAGTGATGCTGATTTTTGGGATTCACGGGGGTCATATAACCATCGTAACACAGCACACTTTTTAGCTGGCTAAGCCGGTCAGTTGTTGGGATATGGCTGACTTGACCACGGACTGCGGTAACAGGAAATTTTTCGGTCTGTTCAAATTGGGCCAGGCAATGTCCATTGGCAATGATAACCACTTTGTGGTTTTTAAGTTGTGTTTTTCCCTGATGTTCAATGTGTAGTTGCCAACCATTTTCATGCTGAACCAGTCGTGTTATTTCGTGGTTGAAATATGTCCTCATACCACGTTGCTGTGCAAGTTTGATAATTTCTTGAGTTAATTGTGCCGGGTATAACCATCCTCCCTGTGGATAATGGATACCATGATAGTTGACATCTAGGCCGCTGATTTGACTCAATTGTTGACGATCCATTCCAGCAGCAATATCTTCCGGCCATGCTGTGTGCAGCATATTGTCGATTTTGTTGTGACTTTTTTCATCATAAGCTATTTGGCTAACACCACACCATTGATGCTCAAATAACACGTTTTCACTAGTCAGTTCATCATATTGACGACGGGCAAAGGTGAATGCAGAGGTAAAGAAACGTTCTAATGGATCGTGACGACCAGTGAGTAAAGGATAAAGCGCGCCTTGTTGGTTACCTGATGCTCCTTGTGCTGGCTGTGTATCCTGGCAGTATAGCGTGACTTTTGCACCACGTTGCAGTAAAGCAAGAGCAGTAAATGCACTGGCAATTCCTCCACCAATGATTGCGACATCATCAGTATGATCAGTGCCAGGGCGGGCAAACCAGGGCATATCCGTTTTGGCGTTGTGAACTGAGGCAGGTAAAACACCTGTCAGCATCTCTCTCTTACGCCCGAACCCCTTGATTTTTGTGACAGTAAAACCGGCTGCTTGTAGTCCACGGCGTACTAAACCTGCTGATGTGAATGTCGCAAATGTTCCTTTCGGACGAGAAAATTTTGCCATTGCAGTGAACAGTTGTTCGCTCCACATTTGTGGGTTTTTGGCAGGAGCAAAACCATCTAAAAACCATGCGTCAACTTTACCTGTCAGGCCGGAATTTACCTTGGGCAATAGTTCATTTACATCGCCAAACCAGAGATCCAGAGTAATAGCACCATTATCCAGAATTAACCGATGACAACCTGCAAGTGGTAAAGGCCACTGCTGACATAATTCTTCAGAAAACTTTTGCAGCTCTGGCCAGCGTTGATGTGCACTTTTTAGGTCAGCGACTTTTAATGGATATTTTTCGAAACTAATATAGTGCAGCCTTTTTAGCGTAGCGTCTGGATATTGCTGTTTGAACTCTGAAAAAGATTGCCAGAGTACAAGGAAATTTAACCCAGTACCGAATCCGGTTTCGGCAATAACGCAATCAGAACGGTGATGAGTGCTAAAACGTTGAGGAAAATGATTGCCTTGTAAAAATACATATATGGTTTCTTCTAACCCATCTTGATTTGAGAAATAAACATCATCAAATTGCTCAGAAATAGGTGTGCCCTGTTCATTCCAGCTTAGGGTTGCGCTACTGATAGCACTGTTTTGCACAATACTGTTGTTCAAAATAAGGCCTGTATTGTTGAGAAGAATAACGAGGATTTTAACGGTCTTGATGCTATTACACCACTTATGAGCGATCTTAACGTCTGGGTTATGATCAATTGTTCATGATTTTTACCCTGATCGGACTTGTTCAGCGTACAAGTGTACGCTAAAGTGCGAGAAGGAAATCCCGCAGGTAAACATATTGATGAGGTAATTAATGAAACGAGCAGTAATCACTGGTTTGGGCATTGTATCTAGTATTGGTAATAACCAGAAAGAGGTGCTGAAATCTCTGAAAGAAGGCCGTTCCGGGATCACTTTTTCCGAAGAATTCAAAGAAATGGGGCTTCGCAGTCACGTATGGGGGAATGTCAAACTGGATACAACAGGTTTGATTGACCGTAAAACACAGCGTTTTATGAGTGATGCTTCTGTTTATGCTTATCTGGCGATGGATGAGGCAATTAAAGATTCTGGCCTTTCCGATGATCAGGTTTCTAATTTACGTACAGGGCTGGTTGTCGGCTCTGGAGGCGGTTCTCCACACAATCAGGTTGCCTGTGCGGATGGTATGCGTGCTCGTGGTTTACGGGGTGTCGGGCCTTATATGGTGACACGGACAATGGCTTCCGGTGTTTCCGCTTGTCTGGCGACGCCGTTCAAAATTAAAGGCGTAAATTACTCTATCAGTTCCGCTTGTTCAACTTCTGCACACTGTATTGGTCATGCGGTTGAATTAATCCAGCTTGGTAAACAGGACGTTATTTTTGCCGGTGGTGGTGAAGAACTGAGCTGGGAAATAGCCTGTGAATTTGATGCAATGGGAGCACTCTCTACCAAATATAATGAAACACCAGACCGAGCTTCCCGTACTTATGATCAAAACCGTGACGGCTTTGTTATTGCTGGTGGTGGCGGTATTGTTGTTGTTGAAGAATTAGAACATGCATTGGCTCGTGGCGCACATATCTATGCTGAAGTTATTGGCTACGGAGCGAATTCAGATGGTTTGGACATGGTTGCACCTTCAGGTGAAGGCGCTGTGCGTTGTATGAAGATGGCTCTGGATGGTATTGAAGGTGAGGTGGATTATATTAACACTCATGGCACATCAACACCTGTTGGTGATTTGAAAGAGCTGGAAGCGATTAGAGAAGTATTTGGTGACAAGACACCTGCTATTTCAGCAACTAAAGCGATGACCGGGCATTCTTTGGGGGCGGCCGGTGCTCAGGAAGCGATTTACAGTTTATTGATGTTGGAGCATGGAATTATTGCACCAAGTATTAATATCGAAGATCTGGATGAAAAAGCGCTTGGCATGGATATTATTACTGAACCTACCGAACGCGAGCTAAAAACGGTTATGTCTAATAGCTTCGGGTTCGGCGGTACAAATGCATCTCTGGTAATGCGCAAGTATATGAACTGATTTTCTAAAACTGAAAAGTTTTAACGGTCTACATGAAAGCCAATTCACCAACTATGTGGATTGGCTGTAAATCTTCTCATTTTTCTTACGTTTTTTGTGAACTATCCGCAAGATAGGAGGGATGATAATAACCAACACAGCTAAGACCAACAAAGATTGAGCAATGGTACTCCTCCACAAAATATCGAAATTACCGTTACTGATTGAAAGTGCCCGTCTCAAATTTTGTTCCAACATTTCACCTAATACAAACCCTAAGATGAGCGGTGACATTGGAAAGTTCATTTTCCTAAGAATATAACCGAACACCCCCAGACCAACCATCAACATCAGATCGAATGTCGTACTGTGTACAGCATAAACTCCGACTGCTGAAACGGTGGCTATGGCTGGCACTAAGAACCACAGAGGGATACTCAACATACGGGTAAACAGCCCAATCATCGGAATATTCATGATGAGCAAAAGAATATTGGCGATAAGTAGGGCAGCAATCAACCCCCAGACTATATCCGGTTGCTCCGAAAACATAGCAGGCCCCGGTGTGATGTTGTAGAGCGTCAGTGCACCTATCATTACGGCTGTAGTACCTGAACCGGGGACGCCCAGAGTAAGCATAGGAATGAATGAACCACATGCTGATGCATTATTGGCTGCTTCAGGTGCTGCCACACCACGAATATCACCTTTACCAAATGAATCGCTGTTTCCACTCAGCCGTTTTTCTGTCATGTATGTGATTGCGCTGGCAATCGTTGCTCCGGCACCGGGCAGGATACCAACAAAGAAACCAATGACTGAGGAGCGTAATATTGGCCCGGTACAGGTTTGGGCTTCTTTTTTGTTAAACAGTAGTCGTCCGGTTTTACTTATTACTTTTTGTCCAGTGGAAGTATTTTCAAGCATCAGCAGAATTTCACTGACAGAGAACAGACCGATCACAACGACAATAAACTGAATCCCATCAGAAAGGTGGACACTATCAAACGTGAAGCGATAAACCCCAGTATTAGCATCGACTCCTACTGTAGCTAACCCTAACCCGATCAAAGCAGCCAATAGAGATTTGACAGGATTCTGGCTCATCATGCTGCCAAGACAGGCAATCGCAAAAACCATCAGAGCAAAATATTCAGCAGGCCCGAACGCCAAAGACCATTTCGCCAGAAGAGGAGCAAACAAAATGATACCAACAATAGCTAAAAGTGAACCACAAAATGAGCTGATTGCTGAGATAGACAACGCAACACCAGCTTGCCCCTGTTTCGCCATTGGGTATCCATCAAGAGCAGTCATAATTGCGGCGGCATCTCCCGGAACATTCAGCAGAATTGAAGATATCCGCCCTCCATATTCACAACCAATATAGACTGTTGCCAATAAAATTAAGGCGGATTCCGCGGGTAATTTCAAGGCAAAAGCTAACGGCAATAAAATGGCAACACCATTTATTGGCCCCAGACCGGGGAGTAAACCAACAACCGTACCAATGAAGCAGCCTATTAATGCGATAATCAGATTCTTAGGGATTAATGCGACTTCAAAACCTTGTGTCAGGTATATCCAAGTATCCATTTTATTCTCCTTACCTGAACAGACTACCAATGGGTAGCGTGACATCTAACAGGCGATCAAACACAAAAAAGAGTGATATACCTAAGCTCACCCCAGAAATAATTGCAGCGAGAAGTGAGGCGTTAAACAGCAATGCGATGCTGATGGTCAATAACGTCGTCGCCAGAGGAAAGCCTAACCACTCGAATGTTCCTGCATAAAAGAGAAGTGAAACCATCAGCAGCAATAAGCGGCGCAGAACTTGTGGTACAGGCCATTGAGTTATTTCCGTTTTTTTGAATAGCAATAATAGTGCGCATAGCGCCATCAATGAGATAATGGCAATCGGGAATGGCCGCGGCCCCAGAGGTTCATAGCTGTATTCACTGTGAATACCCCAGCCAATGACCAATCCAATTCCACACAGGACTAACCAGATAGCAGCAAAGATATGATCGCTCATGATGCTATTCCTGTTATTTTGCTAAACCAAAGGATTTAGCCATCTCATGGTATTGAGTAACTTGTTTTTGCACATAATCATTCAACTCTTTACCTGTCATATTGAATTCAAAGAGGCCACGTAGTTCGCGTTGTTTTTTAAATTCATCCGTTTGTTGTAATTTATTGAATGTATCTACCCACCATTGATATTGTTCATCAGAGACTTTGGGTCCCATGTAAAAACCACGAATAACTGGCCATACGATGTTGTAGCCTTGCTCTTTGGCTGTCGGGATATTCGCTAAAGCACCGCCAAGCCTTTTATCGGCATAAACAGCAAGAACACGCAGCTTATCACTCGTCAGATAAGGTAGGGTTTCACTGATATCTCCAGAGAAAACCTGAATATGCTTACCCATCAGAGCTGTGATTGCTTCACCACCACCTTCAAAGGCGACGTAACGCATTTTGCGCGGATCAACATCAGCTTGTTTTGCCAGTAAGGCCGTTTTCATCCAATCTTGACCACCAATAGAAGCTCCGGCACCAAATACGATGCTGGTAGGATCTTTTTGGAATGTATCAATGAGATCTTTTAATGATTTGTAATGAGAATCTTTGCGAACAGCAATCATACCATAATCAGTACCAACACTGGCCAGCCAGCGCACATCATTCACGTTATAGCGTCCAAATTTTCCTTGAGCAAGATTTAACAAAGAGCCACCAGAAAAGGCGACAATAGTGCCGGGTTCGGCAGGCCGCTGAGCAACAATAGCATTATAGGCAACGGCGCCAACGCCTCCGGGCATAAATGTCACCCGCATAGGTGAATCAATAGCTTTGGTATCCAGCAATGAGACTTGAACTAATTTACAGGTTAAATCAAAGCCACCACCGGGTTTAGCAGGGGCAATACATTCCGTTCTGTCAGGAGCACTGACAGCAAAGGTATTGGTACAGAAAAGTAGGCCAACAGTAGTGAATAATGTTTTAAGTATCTTCATTTTTTATTCCTCACATAGCACCGATGATGGAAACAATTTTATAAATCTCCGGTGCATTATTAATTTATAGAACTGAAATATTCTATTAACAGAAAAAAGTGTTTAGATGTGACTTTAATCACTTAACTTGAAAGATGTTAATTTTTTAAATGCCTCAAGATTTTTTGAAGTTATGTAATAGATATTGAAAGTGAAAAGAGTTAACTTTTATGATTCATTAGATTTATTAAAATATAATGTCATGCAATATAAACATATATATGATTACTTGAAGTGACTTCATATACCTGTAGTATTTTCAGAATATAAAACAATTTTAAAAGAAATAATAGAAATATGTTTGTTTTAGATGTTTATCTAAATAATTTTGATATTAACAAAAATAAATTTATGGATTATAAATGTTTTTGTAATTGTTTGTATTTATTGAGAATAACAACATCCATACTAAAATTATATATGGGGCCTGGAATGATTAGAGTAACATTACTGACTTTTTCTGGACTGGAAGATTATTACTGGTATTACTATGATCTCGATTATGAAATGAACTCAAGATGGCTACTGGGGTTATTCAGGGATAATATTAAGGGAATTAACTTTGGAGAAACCTGTGGAAAGCTTGGATTCTCTGGTTTTTTAGTCGAAATTGATGGCACTGAGCAGACAATAGCACATAGTTATGGGTTGACTAATTCTTTTTATATATGTGATGGAAGAGCGCCCGATCTTTATCAAAGTAGATATCTTGGCTTCACTTTAATGGAGTCCTCTAACCAAAATAGTAACTTTAAGTCCATGATATTTCAGGATATAATTAACCTTCAGCAAGATACTTCTGATTGTTCTGAGGGAGACGATCCAGATGAAGACCTGCATAATGAAACAAGACATACTTTACACGATGTAAATAATGATGAACTCTATACAGTCAATATCTTGAGTCCGAAAACGGGTAAGTTGATTACTGTGCAAGCGGGATTGTTCAATACAACTTTCTGGAATACATCTGAAAAGCAGAAGTTACATAACTGTTATTCTTACGCCTGTAATTATGCCGGTGGACATTATTATCAACCGGGAGGGAATACTGAGAAACTTTTACAAGAACGCACTATGAAAGTTGTTATAGATGGCGCAATGTCAGATGGATTAATTATGTTAGATGATTATAGAGATGAAAAATACTATCCGAACCATGTTGTAGCACTTTTTGCTACTGACGATTATGCAGATGACTGGGACTACCATTGGTATCGATTGGTTTTAAATAATAAGCACGAACGCTCCCATATTTGGGCTCATAAACCGGGGAAAATGTCAGTCAGAAAAACGGATAATAAGAATAAAATTATAAAAGATCCCCGCAATGCAGAGCGTGGAAAGTATACTCAATTCGGAGGATATTTTATAGTGAGTAATCAAGTAAAAATAAAATAATCAGTTAACATGATATTTTTGTATAAAGTTAATTTAGCTATTCAATACTTGGTTTATTTTCTTTGGTAACATCAGAAGCTATTTTATTATAATAACTATTTTCCATTATCGCCCAGTAAAACATTGGGCGATAATTGGTAAAAATATTGTTGATAAAGTGCTAGTTAAGTTTTCTGACGCGTTATTGGGATACGTAATTGTTGAGCAAGAATTACACCAGCCAGCACAATACCCCCACCAATCAGATGATAGCTATACATTTTCTCATGGAGTACCGCGATGGCAATAATTGCGGTGAAAACAGGAGCCAGGTTCATAAAGATTGAGGTCATATTAGCTCCAAGGCGAATAACCCCTTGTATCCACAGATAAGGAGCAATAATTGAAGCAGGAATACCTGCAAACAGCACAAGAGAAATATTATTGCTGGTTAACCGGATATCTTCTGTCATCATGAAGTTAGGCAAAAGTAACAAGACTCCAAATCCGATCTGTACATAGAGTGATTGCCAGTTCGGTAATGGAATTGCCCAGCGTTTGGTCAGAACACCGTACAGAGCGTAGGCTGCTGATGCAATAAACATCATTATATCTCCTGACCCTAATCCGTGTTGTAACAGGGCACCAGGTTCTTCTTTGCCAACTAACCATATAAGGCCAAACAGGGAAAAAGCTGTACCGAGCATAATTCCAACTGTCGGGGCAACTCGCAAGACAAAAATACTGAGTATGACAGTCAACAGTGGGATCAACGAAGTAAAGATCCCTATCAGTGTTGCACTGACAGTATGAGCAGCGTAGTAAACCAGACTTTGATTAAGAACCATACCGAGGGAACCGAGGATCAATAACTTCCACCAATATCGGGTAAGCATTTTCCACTGTTTCAGTGTGGGTAATAAGATAAAAGGAGTTAAAGCCAAAAAAGCGATGAACCAGCGATAGAAAGCGATAGCAGCAGGTTCAATTGAAGTGGCAGCGGCTTTACTGACCACAGCGTTAATTGACCAAATTAGTACAGCAATAAGGGGAAACCATAGATTCTTCATTGAGTTAAATCGCGTGTATCAGAATATCGTGTACTTAGTGTAACAATGACCAATAGATTTCGCGTGACTTTTAACAAAGAAGCAACTCAAAAGAAAAAGGGGAATTAGGTATTATGCCGATTAAATGGCAGAATAGCGGATCACGCCCATTTAAGCCGTTGGATGAGAAAAGTGAAAATTTTAGTCGATGAAAATATGCCTTATGCTGAACAGCTCTTTAAACAATTAGGGGAAGTTCAGGCAATTCCGGGCCGCCCTGTGCCTGAGGGGGTTTTGGAACATGCAGATGCCTTTATGGTTCGCTCTGTCACTAAAGTTAATGAGTCCTTGCTAAAAGATAGTCCGGTGAAATTTATCGGTACTGCTACTGCCGGCATGGATCATGTTGATCAGCAATGGTTAGAGCAGGCAGGCATTGGTTTCTCCGCTGCTCCCGGATGTAATGCAATTGCTGTGGTTGAATATGTCTTTTCTGCATTGATGGTATTGGCAGAACAGGATCAGTTTCAACTGAAAGATAAAATTGTCGGCATTGTTGGTGTCGGTAATGTCGGGGGACGTCTGGCTGATCGACTGGCTGCTTTGGGCGTGAAAACCTTGTTGTGTGATCCGCCTCGTGCCGATCGGGGAGACGAAGGCGAATTCTGGCCTTTGGAAAAGCTGATCAGGGAAGCAGATATTCTGACGTTCCATACGCCACTTAACCCATCAGGCCCTTATCAAACTTATCATTTAGCAGATGCAAAATTACTTTCTGCTCTGCCGGACAACCGAATCTTGATTAATGCCAGTCGTGGTGAAGTGGTTGATAACCAAGCATTGTTATCAGCGCTGCAAAACGGAAAAAAATTACGTGTCGTACTTGATGTCTGGGAACCAGAGCCTAACCTTTCATTACCTTTGCTTAACTTGATTGATATCGGTACACCGCATATTGCGGGATACACTCTGGAAGGCAAGGCTCGTGGCACAACTCAGGTTTTTGAGGCGTATTGTGAATTCCTGGGGAAATCACAGAAGACAGAATTATCTGCGTTGTTGCCTGAGTCTGATTTCAGTCATATCACAGTTCATGGCGAAGTGACACAAAGCATCCTGAAGCGCTTGATGCATTTAGTGTATGATGTGCGCCGTGATGATACACCACTGCGTCAGGTAGCCGGGCAGGATGGTGCTTTTGACCAGTTGCGGAAAAATTATCCTGAACGTCGAGAGTGGTCTTCCCTGACAGTGCATTGTGATTCAGAAGACAGTGCTCAATTACTATCCAGAATTGGGTTTAACGCTAAATTAATTTAACGAAAAAGTGATTTAATGCAGGCAGAAGTTTTTGCCTGTTACCAAAATAAAAAAGCAGTGGAACAAAAAAGAAGTGGAGAAAACCAACATGTCAGAAGGTTGGAATATTGCGCTCTTGGGTGCAACGGGCGCAGTAGGTGAAGCGATATTGGCGTTATTGCAGGAACGCCAGTTTCCGGTTGGTGAGCTGCATCTTCTTGCCAGTGAGCAAAGTATCGGGAAAATCCAGCGTATTAACGGCAAAAATATCACTGTTCATGATGCCGCAGAATTTGATTGGTCACAGGCACAGCTCGCATTTTTTGCTGTGGGTATGGAAGTGACAGCACAATATATTACAAAAGCAACAGAAGCAGGTTGTCTGGTCATTGACAGCAGTGGATTGTTTGCAGCAGAACCGGATGTTCCGTTGGTTGTCCCGACAGTGAACCCGTATGCTTTAGCTGAATACCGTAACCGTAACATTATTGCGGTTGCCGATAGTGCGACAAGTCAAGTGCTGACAGCTATCAAACCGTTAATTGATGCTGCGGGTATTGCACGTTTACAGCTAACCAATATATTGCCTGTTTCCGTACATGGTAAAGCTGCCATTGAAGAGTTGGCAGGGCAAAGTGCCCGTTTATTGAATGGTATTCCGCCCGATGAAGGACATTTCAATAAGCAATTGGCGTTTAACCTGCTGCCTTTATTGCCTGATGCTGAAGGTACGGTGCGCGAAGAGCGTCGTATCGTCGATCAAGTTCGCAGAATATTGCAGGATGAAGGTTTGCCTGTCTCAGTGAGTTGTGTTCAATCTTCCGTGTTTTACGGTATTGCTCAGATGGTTAATCTGGAAACACTGCGTCCAATTGGTATAGAAGAAGCGCGTGGAGAATTTGAACGTCTTGAAGAAATTCAGCTCTCGGAAGAGGGTGATTATCCAACTCAGGTTACAGATGCATCAGGTGCTGATGGGTTGAGTATCGGTTGTTTGCGTAATGATTACGGAATGCCGGAGATGTTACAGTTCTGGTCTGTTGCCGATAATATCCGCTTTGGTGGTGCTCTGATGGCGGTTGAAATCGCAGAAAAACTGATACAGGAGCAATTTTACTGATGTCTGCTACAGAACTAAATCAGTCTGTACCAGAAGCAAAAAAAGTGAAAATTGCACTGGGGATTGAATATGACGGCAGCCGTTATTATGGTTGGCAGCGCCAGCAAGAAGTCAGAAGTGTACAGGGATGTTTGGAAAAAGCATTGTCAAAAGTGGCAGATGAACCTATTTCTGTTTTCTGTGCGGGCAGAACGGATGCAGGTGTTCACGCAACCGGGCAGGTAGTGCATTTTGAAACGTCAGTACAACGTAAAGATGCAGCATGGACAATGGGAGTTAATACTCATTTGCCGCCGGATATTGCAGTACGTTGGGTAAAAACGGTAGATGATGAATTTCATGCTCGTTTCAGTGCAACGGCACGCCGGTATCGGTATGTTATTTTCAACCATCGTTACCGTCCTGCGGTACTGGCGAAAGGTGTCACGCATTTTCACTATCCGTTGGATGAGAGAAAAATGCATGAAGCGGCACAATGTCTGTTGGGAGAGAATGATTTCACTTCTTTCAGGGCAGTACAGTGTCAGTCCAATTCGCCGTGGCGTAATCTGATGCATATTAATGTCAGTCGTCATGGGCATTATGTGGTTGTAGATATCAAGGCCAATGCTTTTGTTCATCATATGGTGCGCAATATTGTTGGCAGCTTGTTGGAAATTGGTTGTGGTAATCAGGGCATCCAATGGATGGCTGAATTGCTGGCACTGAAAGATCGGACAAAATCAGCCGCAACAGCTAAAGCTGAAGGGCTGTATTTAGTTGCAGTAGATTATCCTGTCCATTTTGGCTTGCCTGAGCCTGTTATGGGGCCTTTGTTTTTGGCCGATGAATTAATCTGATACTGTCGAATGATGACAAGGATGTTTGAGCATAACGAGGAATATTATGGAGTTGTTTACTCATTTTATTGATTTCGCGAAGTTCATTGTCGATTTTATTTTACATATTGATGTCCACTTGGCCGAATTGGTTGCTGATTATGGTTATTGGGTATACGGCATCTTATTTTTAATCGTATTTTGCGAGACGGGGCTGGTGGTTACACCATTCTTGCCGGGAGATTCTCTGCTATTTGTAGCGGGAGCACTATCGGCATTAGATTCTAACGATCTTAACGTACATATTATGGTGGCGTTGATCATCATTGCGGCCATTATCGGTGATGCCATAAATTATACTATTGGGCGAATTTTCGGTGATAAATTGTTTAATAACCCGGATTCCAGGATTTTTCGCCGTAGCTATCTGGATAAAACCCATCAGTTTTATGAAAAACATGGTGGAAAAGCAATAATTCTGGCGCGATTTGTGCCAATAATCCGAACATTTGCGCCATTTGTTGCCGGGATGGGGAAAATGTCTTATCGCCATTTTGCTGCTTATAATGTCATTGGCGCGTTTGTATGGGTATTATTGTTCACTTATGCTGGTTATTTATTCGGTGATATGCCGATTGTTCAGAAGAATCTGAAACTATTGATTGTTGCAATTATCTTTATTTCTATTCTGCCTGGGGTTATTGAAATTTGGCGTCATCGCCGTGCCGCATCTAAAAAAGTGGTAGATAATAATTAGATAACCATCAAACAGGTTTGAGCAGTTTTTTGTCCACACTGTTATAGCATTGTGGTTTAATGGCACGTAAAACATAAGCTGGCACATACTCAAGTATACCGAGAATACATTGTTAAAAGTATGTGCCAGAATCAGACGGAAAGGTTCATTAATGAGCTGGATTGAAAAAATTCTAAATAAAAGCAAAATAATGCAAACTCGTAAGGCCAGTATTCCTGAAGGAGTTTGGACAAAATGCGACAGTTGCAGTCAGGTACTTTACCGCGCTGAGTTAGAGCGTAATCTCGAAGTGTGTCCGAAATGTGACCACCATATGCGAATTTCTGCCCGTCAGCGTTTGCAGGCATTTCTGGATGAAGAAAGCACGACAGAGTTAGGCAGTGAATTGGAGCCTAAAGATATCCTGAAATTCCGCGACATTAAAAAATATAAAGATCGTTTGGCTGCGGCCCAAAAGCAAACTCAGGAAAAAGATGCCCTGATCGTGATGAAAGGTACACTACACGATATGCCAGTGGTGGCTGGTGCATTTGAGTTTAGCTTTATGGGAGGTTCAATGGGTTCAGTTGTGGGAGCACGTTTTGTTCGCGCAGTTGAACAGGCGTTGGAAGACAACTGCCCATTTGTCTGCTTTGCTTCCAGTGGTGGGGCACGTATGCAGGAAGCGCTGATGTCGCTGATGCAGATGGCAAAAACCAGTGCTGCGTTGGCGAAAATGCAGGATCGGGGTTTACCTTATATCTGTGTTCTGACTAACCCGACAATGGGGGGAGTGACCGCCAGTATGGGGATGCTAGGTGACATCAATATTGCAGAGCCTAAGGCACTGATTGGTTTTGCAGGCCCACGGGTTATTGAACAAACCGTCCGTGAAAAATTGCCGGAAGGTTTCCAGCGCAGTGAGTTTCTGCTGGAAAAAGGAGCAATTGATATGATCGTACGTCGCCCGGAAATGCGGGGAAAAATCGCTAACCTGCTTGCAATGCTGACTCATCAGCCACAACCTGGTACGAAGACAGAGGTGACAGAAATTGTTGCCGAACCTGCTGACGTTGAAGTTGACACAAACATCAATCCTAATAAAGAAGATGTCTGATACTTTACAAACTCCTCAAGCTACGTCGTCACTGATGACGTGGCTTTCCTATCTTGGAAATTTGCACTCGAAAGCTATCGATATGGGGCTTGAACGTGTAGGAACACTCGCCAGGCAGTTGGATCTATTACATCCGGCCCCAAAAGTCATTACGGTGTCTGGCACAAATGGCAAAGGCACAACCTGTCATACCCTTGAATCCATTTTTCTGGCTGCTGGTCTGAAAGTGGGGGTGTATAGCTCGCCGCATTTGGTGCGTTATACCGAACGGGTTCGTATTCAGGGTAATGAACCGACAGAGCAGGATTTTTGCCGTGTTTTTGCGGATATTGAATCTCAGCGTGGTGATATTTCCTTAACCTATTTTGAATACGGTACATTGGCAGCATTGCAGCTTTTCAAAGAAGCTAACCTCGATATTGTGATCCTTGAAGTAGGCTTAGGTGGCCGTTTGGATGCCACTAATATTGTGGATGCTGATGTTGCGGCGATCACCAGTATTGCGTTGGATCATACGGACTGGCTCGGAGCAGATCGCGAGCATATCGGGCGTGAGAAAGCTGGTATTTTCCGTCGTGATCATTTTGCTGTCGTCGGTGAACCTGATATGCCTCACTCCATTGCGGCAGTGGCCGATGAACTGGGTGCGAATTTGTTCCGCCGTGGTGCCGATTGGGACTTTTCACAAGACAAAGAAAGCTGGCATTGGCGAACAGCGGCCCAACAATTTAATTCGTTACCTATTCCTAATCTGCCATTGGCTAACGCCGCAACGGCAATGGGCGTGGTTCACTGCTTGTTGCAGCAGAATGATAAAATCAGTCAGGCTATTGATGAGCGGGCACTGCATGAAGGCTTAAAACGTGCCCAGTTGGCGGGGCGTTTTCAAATCATCAGAGAAAATCCACTGGTTATTCTGGATGTGGCGCACAATCCTCATGCGGCCGATTATCTGACACAAAAACTGGCTGAATTACCCCGTTCACCGGACAGCAAAATACGGGGTGTTGTCGGTATGCTGCAAGACAAAGACATTGCGGGGACGCTTGCCTGTCTTTCCCGGCAAATTGACGAATGGTATTGTGCATCATTACATGAACTCCGGGGGGCAGAAGCACAGATGCTGGCTGAACATCTTTCTGGAGCCCGGACATTCACGGAAGTAGAGCAGGCATGGGATCAGGCCATGGAAGACGCATCAGAACAAGATATCATTGTGGTTTGTGGCTCTTTCCATACTGTCGCTCATGTTATGGAATCATTGGAGGAGATGAAGGGACGTGGCAAGTAGGTTTCAAAATCGTTTAGTCGGAACCATCGTTCTTGTGGCACTGAGTGTCATCGTGCTGCCGATGCTGTTTGACGGCGACAAGAAATACAATGAAGAAAAATTCGCTTCTATTCCATTAGTGCCTAAGCCTGGTGATGAAGAGAATATTGATTCTATTCCGCCACTGACTCAAAGTATGCCATCTACACCACCGGAAGGTGCGGCTGAGGCGATGCAGACACAAACTCAGGAGCAACAGCCAGAAACAGACATGTTGTCTGGTTTATCATCGTCGGAACCTGCGCCGCGGGTTCCACCTCCTGTTGCAATCACTCAAGATCCCAAGCTGACAAGGCCTGAATCTCCTTCTATGCAGAAAGTGGAAACTAAGCCAGAAGCCAGGCCACAGGTTAAACCTGCCAGCCGGCCAGAAGTCAAGCCTCAACCAGTAGAGCAGGCACCACAAGCAGTCGCCTATGTTGTCCAGCTTGGTGCGTTAAAAAATGCAGATAAGGTAAATGAGATAGTGTCCAGGCTGCGTTTGTCCGGGCATCAGGTTTATACCATCCCTTCTTCTCCGGTACAGGGGCAATTGACCCGGATTTATGTTGGGCCTAACGCCTCAAGGCAGGCTTTGGCATTTGTTTTACCTGAATTGAAAGAGTTAACGGGTTTGCAGGGGCAAATTAAAAATTACAAACCATAAAAAATTGATCTTTCATGCGGAGATGGAATCTCCCGTGAAAGATCAAAAGCCTGATTTTAGAGCTGATAAAGGTTAGGATGACAGATTCCTTAATTATTTTTAGTACAGTGATAAATCTGCTACGCAAACGTTTTCGTTTTCTGTTAGAATGCGCCCGGCCTGAGTGTCGGGAGCCTATTTTGGATTAAAATATGGTCTGGATTGATTATACGATTATTGCCATTATTGGTTTCTCTGCACTGGTTAGCTTGATTCGCGGTTTTGTTCGTGAAGCACTTTCTCTGATGACTTGGGGATGTGCTTTCTTTGTTGCAAGTCACTTTTATACTTATCTGGCGGTTTATTTCGCTCGCCTTGAAGATGAGTTGGTGCGTAATGGAGTAGCGATTGCTATCTTATTCATTGCAACACTGATCGTTGGCGCAGTAGTAAACTATGTCATTGGTTCACTTGTTCAGCGAACAGGCTTATCAGGTACAGATCGGGTTCTGGGGATCTGTTTTGGGGCATTGCGTGGTGTGTTAATTGTTTCTGCCATTCTATTTATTGCGGATTCTTTTACACCACTTCCCCAAAGTGCAGACTGGCAGCAGTCACAACTGATCCCACAGTTCAGTCAAATTATCAGGTGGTTTTTTGACTACCTGCAAAATGCGTCGAGTTTCCTACCGGAGAAATAATCCTCTCCGCCTGACTGATGAGGAAAGACTACATGTGCGGTATTGTTGGTATCGTTGGTTTTACATCGGTTAACCAGTCGATTTATGATGCATTAACGGTGCTTCAGCACCGTGGACAGGATGCAGCAGGTATTGCGACTATTGATGGTAACAATGAGTTCCGTTTACGTAAGGCCAATGGTTTGGTTAAAGATGTGTTTGAAACACGACACATGTTACGTTTACAGGGGACTATCGGAATAGGGCATGTCCGTTACCCAACAGCGGGTAGTTCCAGCGCTTCTGAAGCACAACCTTTCTATGTCAACTCTCCTTTTGGTATCACATTGGCACATAATGGCAATCTGACAAACTCTCATGAATTGAAAAAAATCCTGTTTGAAAATGCCCGTCGCCATGTTAATACCACTTCTGATTCTGAAATCCTGCTGAATGTTTTTGCTGATGAATTAACCAAATTCCCGCATTTCCCATTAGAGCCAGATAATATCTTCGCGGCAGTAGCGGCAATGCACCGGAGAATTCGTGGTGCTTATGCCTGTGTTGCTATGATTATTGGTCATGGTCTGGTGGCTTTCCGCGATCCAAATGGTATCCGGCCTCTGGTATTGGGGAAACGCACACTGGCAGATGGACGCAGTGAATATATGGTGGCATCAGAGAGTGTGGCACTTGATACCTTAGGGTTTGAATTCCTGCGGGATGTCGCTTCTGGCGAAGCAATTTATATCACTGAGCAGGGCCAATTATTTACGCGCCAGTGTGCAGAAAATCCTTCATTAACACCTTGTCTGTTTGAATTTGTTTATTTTGCCCGTCCTGACTCCTTTATTGACAAAATTTCTGTCTATAACGCACGGTTACGTATGGGTAGGAAACTGGGTGAAAAAATTGCCCGTGAATGGGAAGAGTTACAGATAGATGTTGTGATCCCTGTTCCTGAAACGTCTTGTGATGTGGCACTGGAGATTGCTCATATTCTGGATAAACCTTACCGTCAGGGATTTGTTAAAAACCGTTATGTCGGACGCACTTTTATTATGCCTGGACAGCAGGAGCGCCGGAAGTCAGTTCGGCGTAAACTGAATGCCAATCGTGCGGAATTCCGCGGTAAAAATGTATTGCTGGTGGATGATTCCATTGTACGTGGTACGACATCAGAACAAATTGTGGAGTTGGCGCGTGAAGCGGGTGCTAAGAAAGTCTATTTTGCTTCGGCTGCGCCTGAAGTTCGTTTCCCGAATGTATATGGAATTGACATGCCCAACGCCAATGAATTAATTGCTCATGGCAGGGAAATCAATGAAATCCGCCAGCTCATTGGCGCTGATGCGTTGATATACCAAGATCTCACTGATCTGATTGCTGCGGTGCGTGAAGAAAATCCAGATATTGAAAGATTTGAATGTTCAGTTTTTGATGGTATCTATGTCACAAAAGACATTGACCAGATTTATCTCGATTATCTGGAAAATCTGCGTAAGGATGATGCCATGAAATTGCGCGGACAGAGCGAAATTGAGAGCTTAGAAATATATAATGAAGGATAATTATATTCCTATTATCATTGCGTTATTTCTGGTATCTCAGAGGGACACATGAAAAAACTGATCGTCGGGCTGACAGGAGCAAGTGGTGCGATTTATGGTATCCGATTACTGCAAGTCTTACAGCCTGTAGAAGATATTGAAACGCATTTAGTGATCAGCCAATCAGCCCGACAGACATTGGCTCTGGAGACTGACTATACCTTGCGGGAAGTTCAGGCTCTTGCCGATGTTGTGCACGATAATCGTGATATCGCTGCCTCTATCTCTTCGGGATCATTTAAGACATCAGGGATGGTGATTTTACCTTGTTCTATCAAAACATTATCGGGTATTGTGCATAGCTACACAGATGGCTTAATCACCCGTGCCGCAGATGTTGTCTTGAAAGAAGGGCGTAAATTGGTGTTGGGAGTCAGAGAAACACCATTGCATTTGGGACACTTGAGGTTAATGACTCAGGCTGCTGAAGTAGGGGCAGTGATAATGCCGCCAGTTCCTGCGTTTTATCACCGCCCTGAGTGTATTCAGGATATTATTGACCAGACAGTTAATCGTGTACTTGATCAGTTTGATATTGAATTGCCAGAGGATTTATTCAATCGTTGGCAGGGTGCGAAACTCACAGATGTTTAATGCTGATTAGCATTTTCCTTTAATAAACTCTTTAAGGCTTCTTCTAATTCAAAATAGCGGAAGCCGAATCCGGCTTCTTCCAATCGCTTGGGCACAGCTTGTTGTCCACCTAAAACCAGTGTCGCTGCTTCTCCCATTGCGATTCTTAATACAAAAGCAGGTATACGAATAAAAGTGGGGCGACGCAGGATCCTTGCCAATATCGCACTGAACTGATCATTATGAACAGGATAGGGCGCAGTCATATTGAAAGGGCCAGCCAGTTCTGGCGAAACCAGCAAGTAATAGATGGCGTTGACCATATCATCAATATGGATCCACGGCATATATTGTTTGCCACTTCCTACCGCACCTCCAAACCCCAAACGGAACAGAGGCAGCATTTTTTTCAATGCTCCCCCATTATTGGCTAAGACGATACCTGTCCGTAACAGGCATACCCTGGTCTTTTCGCTTTTAGCTTGTAATGCCAGTTTTTCCCAGCGTTCACAAAGCTGGTGAGAGAATTCATCATGGGGAGGATCATTTTCTGAAATAACAGCTTGCCCCTGATCACCATAATACCCAACGGCTGAACCGGAAATAAAAACAGAAGGGGGGGACTCACCAGCCCTAATTAAATCGCTGAGTTTTTCCGTTAATTGCCAGCGACTCTGGCAAAGTTTATTTTTTTGTTCTGGTGTCCAGCGCTTATCAGCGATAGGCTCACCAGCAAGATTGATAACTGCATCAAAATCATCCAGATTGCTCTGTTCATTCAATGTCGTCCAGCATTTCACCTTATCGCTGAACAAAGAGTAAACCTTCTGTGGAGAACGGCTCAAAATGGTAATAGAGTGGGAGAGTGAAAGCAATTGATAGATTAACTTGCGACCTATCAGTCCTGTTCCTCCCGTAACTAAAATATACATAACCACCCCCTGTGACCAAAAGTGGATATTCTCTCGTCTTTCAAGTTACAGCTTTGTTAGCTATAACTTGAAATCCATCGGTATAATCATTGATTGACTATAGCAAGTGATGGCTTATACAGCAGCGAAATATGCTGTTATCTGTTATCAACATCAAGTTTTAGTGAAAAGTTTCGTGACTAAACGAACTTCCATCATTATTTGTATGCTGCTTTTGTTGCTGGCCGTTGACTGATATTTTCGAGCCATTTTTCAACAGCAGGGTAATCCTGCAAATTGATTTTTTGATGTTCATAACACAGCGCCCACGGATAGGTGGCGATATCAGCGATACTGTATTCATTGCCGCCAAGATACGGTGTTTTTTCCAATTGGGTATTCAGTACCTTGTATAAACGCTGAGTTTCTGCCACATAGCGGTTTATCGCATAGGGTATGACTTCTGGCGCATAACGATGGAAATGGTGATTTTGCCCAAGCATCGGGCCGAATCCCGCGACTTGCCAGAAGAGCCATTGTTGTTGTTGAATGCGTTCCCGTTCATTCTGGCTCAGAAATTTCCCGGTTTTTTCTGCCAGATAGAGCAAGATAGCACCTGATTCGAAGATAGATATTGGTTCCCCTCCATCAGCAGGTTCATGATCGACAATTGCGGGGATCTTGTTATTAGGTGAGATAGCTAAAAATTCCGGGGTAAATTGTTCGCCAGCACCGATATCGATCGGATGAATGGTATAAGGGAGCCCGGTTTCTTCAAGGAACAGTGAAATTTTATAGCCATTAGGTGTAGGAGCGTAGTATAGATCTATCATATAACCTCCAGTAATAGTAACGTTAGGATAAATGTTAGATTTATTACATTAGCATTGGTTTTGTTTGTCTGTAAAATGCCATCGATCCTTCATAGCTGTGTGAGTGGATTTATTTTTCCGGTTAGGTGCCTGTATACATATTTGAAAATTGGTTGATAGAGAGGCTGTCACAGCAGGAATTGGCTCATAGATTATTTAGTAAAGGTTCCAGGATGACTCAAGAAAAATCAGTAAATATTGAGTGGGTTGATATTGTTAATGAAGAGAATGAAGTCATCGCGCAGGCAACTCGCCAGCAAATGCGTAGCCAAAACTTGAGGCATCGGGCAACTTACATTGTTGTACATGATGGAATGGGGAAAATATTGGTTCAGCATCGCACAGAAACAAAAGATTTTTACCCAGGTAAATTGGATGCAACTGCTGGTGGTGTGGTGGTGATGGGGGAAAGTATGCTTGAATCTGCCCGTCGTGAAGCCGAAGAAGAGTTGGGGATTGCCGGAGTTCCTTTTGCGGAACATGGGCTTTTCTATTATGAGGAAGATATCTGCCGTACATGGGGAGGGTTATTTAGCTGTGTCAGCCACGGGCCATTTGCGTTACAGGAAGAAGAGGTTTCTGCGGTTTACTGGTTGTCACCTGAAGAAATTACTGCCCGTTGTGATCAATTTACGCCTGACTCTTTGAAGGCGCTTTCTCTATGGTTGGACCGCAACAAAAAAGATGTTAGCTGAAATCCACAATTGAAAAGATAACGTTTACAGGCTCCTCATTCTGAAGAGCCTTTTATACTTTTCATCTTTCAATTGCCGCTTTATTGACTGCAATTTGAAATTTATAGGATGTATATTATTTTTTTTATATACCACTCAATAATTAATCTTTTAATATAGGTAAAGTTGTATTAATTATTTGTTTTTAAATGATTAATTAACTTTCTTTCTTAAATTGGGTCAATTTTTTTAAATTGAAACTATAGTCAATTAGATGTATACAAAGACGCTATTACGGAAAATATCAGTCGCATATATTTATAGTGGTAAGAATTATAAAATTTATAACATAGAAAAAATAAATACACTCAATAGGTTTCAAGTTACAATTAGAGTGAAAAAATAGCCGGTAAGGCGTTAATGTGAAATATAAAAGGTATCAGTGATAATTATCTATAGTAAGTCAGATTTACAAGGAGAGTGTTATGGTTGTATTAAACCTCAAACAAAGTCTGACAATGGCTGATTTCTCCAATGCTATTGTGCGTGCTTTTATTGATATTACTATTATTGGTGGGATCTACTTTTTTCTCTGTGGTATATGGGGAGAGCCGCCTTCAGTAGGTGTTTACCTTATTATTTATCCATTAATTTCTATCATTACAGTTTCTTTTGAAATTATTTATGATAATGTCAAAGCTAATTCTGATAAATATACTTATCGGACTTTGTTAAATAAAGTTGGAGAATCAAATGTTCTGATGAGTGGGCGTGGAAGTACTTATCAGTTATGGGGGATGATTACTCTTTATGCCTTAATATTTTATATTATATTACTACTTCCTTTTTATTTTTTATTACAGAATACTTCATTTTCATCACAATTAAATATTTGGTTAGCATTAATTATAAGTTTTTTATTGGTAGTGTTTTCAAGTTGTTTTATTGTCTCCAGACTTAAGCATTACGCTGTTGAATTATATGGGAAACTATTTTCTATTAAAAAAGTTGAGGTAAGAAAAGAAGACAGTGATACACATATAATATTTAATTATTTTTTACCTTGGGCAATTATTGCCGGTGCGATTGCAGGCTTACTGGCGTATGGTTATTTTCGAGAAGAAAGTGGTAATTTTACAGAGGTAATTACCGTTTCAGTGGCGGCTTTTAGTGCAGGAGGAACATCCTATATTATTTCTTTATGGATAGCTTATGTGACACAGAAACAAACTATCCTTGATATCAAAGCAAATTTATTACACTTTGAAAAAGATGATAAGCTTGATGAAAGCGCAATGTATTTTTTAATTCATGCTTTTAGTGCATGTGTCATAGCATTAATCTTTATTGTGACGCATTTTTTATCTATTGATCATCTTTCTCCAATACAAATAACAGTTATTGAAACTGTGGTTGGAGCCACATCCGCTGTGGCAGGTTCATTAGCCGGGTTATTGAGAGGGAGAACAAAAGTTTTATCCAAAAAATATAAGTAACATTCTTGTCAGCATATCTTACTAATCTACCTTGATTTATGTGTATTCGAATAGATTTCGAAAGCGTATTTAATAGGTTAATAATGATGTTCCTGACAGCGGATGACAGTGAATGACAGTGAAAACACTCAATGCAGTGCATTAAATATGTGCTGGATACGAGGCTGTTTTGTTCAAAACGCGAGGAATGTATGTCCAAGACGTATTTTTTGCATGATAGGAAAATTAGTGGGGATATTGCGATCGTTGGGATGGCAACTCATTTCCCAGATGCACCGAATTTATATAAGTTTTGGGAAAATATCATAGGCAAAAAGGATTCGCTGATCGATATCACTGAGATGTCAAAGGAAGAATATTGGAAAAAAGAACACTTTTACCATCCAGACCCAACAGCCGCTGATAAAACTTATGGTCATCGTGCTGGCTTTGTGCCTGCTATTGATTTTGACCCTGTGGAGTTCAAAATTCCACCCGCAATTCTCGATTCGCTTAGTACAGCCCAGTTATTTGCGCTGTATGTTGCTAAGCAGGCGATGCAGGATGCCGGTTTGCTGGATCAGAAAAACAGTAAAGTTGATCGTGAGCGTATTGGTGTAATTTTGGGGGGAGGCGGTAATGGTAATACATCATTCTCGCTGGCTGCCCGTCAGCAGGCTCCTTACCTGCGCGAAATTATGATGAAGTCAGGTCTTTCTGAAGAAGTGGCAAGCGATATTATTGAACGCGCGCACGGAATGTACCTTGAGTGGAATGAAGATAGCTTCCCTGGGTTTTTAGGCAATGTTGCCTGCGGAAGAATTGCCAGTTATTTTGACCTTGGTGGCACATCTTATATGGTGGATGCTGCCTGTGCCAGCAGCCTTGCTGCAATCAAAGCCGCAATTGGTGAGTTACACTCTGGTAGCTGTGATGCGGTCTTGACAGGTGGTATCAATCTGGAAAACTCCATTTTTTCTTTCCTGTGTTTCAGCAAAACCCCTGCATTATCGCGAAATAATGTCTCCCGCCCCTTCGATCAGAGTGCTGATGGCATGATGTTGGGGGATGGTGTAGGCATGTTGGTTTTGAAGCGTCTTGAAGATGCTGAACTGGATGGTGATAAGATCTATGCAATCATAAAATCTGTTGAAGCCTCCAGTGATGGTCGTGCTAAAAGTATTTTTGCCCCCCGTCTGGAAGGGCAGGTAAAAGCGCTGAAACGAGCCTATGCTTGCGCGGGGATTGTGCCGGGTGATATTCAGTTGGTTGAAGCACACGGTACAGGGACAGCATCAGGTGATGATACGGAACTTAAAAGTCTGCATGCTGTGTTTGGCGAGTTTCAGATCCCCCCGAAATCAGTGGCGATTGGTAGTATCAAATCCCAGATTGGACATACCCGTTGTGCAGCCGGCGCTGCTTCTATGATCAAAGTTGCACTGGCGTTACACCATAAGGTATTACCACCCACTATTAATGTGAAAAAGCCTACCAATTTGTTGATGTCAGAAAACAGCCCTTTCTATGTCAACAGTGAAGCCAGACCATGGCTACGTTCATTCAGCAATGCGCCACGCCGGGCAGCATTAAGCGCCTTTGGTTTTGGTGGTACTAACTTCCACGCTATTCTGGAAGAGTATGAAAAACAGACACACGGCCGTTATCGGTTGAATGAATCACCTTGGATCATGTTGTTTAAAGGTGAAAATCCCGCAGAATTGCTTTCACACTGTGAGGCAGCTCTATCCGGCTTTACTGGTGATTTACCGGAAAATGCTATTCGTCGGCATCTGGAGCAACAAGATATTGATAACTTACAGCTGCATCAGGCCAGAATTGTGTTCGTTTCTCAATCTGTCGCACAAACCGTGGAATTACTCTCTCTCGCTGTCAGTCAGTTACAACAAAACCCATTACAACAAAATAACACCAGTGGTTGGGAACATCCTCGCGGGATCTATTATCAGCCTAGAGGAAAAGCACTGGATGGTAAGATTGTTGCTCTGTTCCCTGGTCAGGGTTCGCAGTATGTCAATATGGCGCGGGATATTGCCAATGACTATCCTGAAATGCGTCAATCTCTGGAAGCACTGGATGATGTCGCTATCAGTCAGTCGGGTCATGAATTATCCCCTGTTATTTATCCCGTACCTGCCTTTTCAGAAGAAGAGCATACGAAACAGCAACAACGGCTGACAGACACTGCCAATGCCCAGCCTGCATTGGGAGCAATCAGTGCGGGTTATTTTAATATATTAAAAAATATAGGCTTCAGGCCTGATTTTGTCGCGGGTCACAGCTATGGCGAAGTCACCGCACTTTGGGCTGCGGGAGTACTTTCCGAGAAAGATTTCCACCGCGTTTCTCTGGCAAGAGGATGGGCTGCCGCATCAGCTAGCCAGCTCTGTGGTCCTGATTCGGATGCTGGTGCGATGCTGGCAGCTTCGTTGACCCATGCACAACGTGAAGAAATTCTGCAACGTTATACAGGGATTGTCATTGCTAATGATAACTCTGAACAGCAGGTAGTTTTTGGAGGAGAAACTGACCAGATTAATCAGCTATATGGTGAGTTGAAAAAACAGAATATTCATTGCCGTATTCTGCCTGTCTCTGCCGCCTTCCATACGAAATTTATTCAGCCGGCCTATCAGCCTTACCGTGAGTGCTTGACTGATATCCATTTCCAGTCACCAGAGTGCACATTATTCTCCAGCGCAACAGCAGAACCCTATGACAATTCACCACGGGCAATTCGGGAATTGTTGGCAGAACAACTGATAAAACCAGTTAAGTTCCGTCAGACCATAGAGGCAATTTACCAGCAGGGAGGGCGCTTATTTGTTGAGTTCGGGCCGAAAGGTGTCTTAGGCAAATTAGTGTCCGATATTTTGAAAAACCGGGAACATACCGTGATTTCAACCAATCCCAGTGATAAAGGGGAAGAGAGATTACAGCTAGCCCGTGCTCAGGCCAAATTACTGGCAGAAGGTGTCAGGCTGTGGGATATAAACCAGCATGTCCGCATCCAGCCGGTGGAAGAAGACAAAGGTAAGCGTCTGACATTCAGGCTAAGCGGCGGTTTCTTCTTATCCGAGAAAAATAAAGCTCGGCGTCAACATGCCTTGCGTGATGGTGATCATGCTGTTGTTGAGCGGTTTATCGCGGGATCATTGCCACAGCGAGAAAAGGCAGTATTGGCAGAAGAAATTGAAAGTTACCCTGAACATGAAGTTGAAAGCGGAGTCATCGATAACGTCGAAGATGCCGTTGAAAGTTATATTGAAAACAAGGTTAAAAGCAAGATTGAAAAGAAGACTGAAAAGGTGGTTGAACACAAGCAACCTGTTTCAGCCGAATTTCTCCAACAGAACGTTCTGACAATTATTCAAAGACGAGATAACCCCATGGAACAGAATAATAAATTGAGCGAAAGCCAAAATGCTGACACATTAAATGGACTGTTGCAGGCCCAACAGGTAATGAGTCAACTACACCAGCAATTTCAGACAAATCAGAAAGAGTACATCCAGTTGTTGAGTATGTTACTGGAGAAGCAATACAGTTTGCTGGAAAGTTGCAAAGATCACCAGAACCTGCCAACGATGCTCTCTAGTTTGAGTCAAAGCGTTCAACTGTTGGACAAAAACCTCGAATTATACCATACCAATCATGAACGCTATTTTATGACGCAACAGAGCCTGTTCCAGTCCGGGCAGGTAACACCGGTTATGGCATCGGTTAGCCGTCTGACTCAATCGGTTGTCGGATATTCCGCCCCGGTAAAAGCGGCTGAATCTATTTCTGCCCCTGTATCTAATATACAGCCAGTAGAAATGGTGGAAAAAATTGAGGCAGTGCGTCCAATGATGCCAGAAATGCCAGAAATGACGGAAATACTTAAGACTGAGGAAGTTCCAGTTACACCCGTGGTATCAATGGCTTCTTCTGAATCTGCTAATGAGTCTATTAAGCCTGAGCCAGAACCGGAAAAAGCGGTCGCCAAAGTACAGACAAAAGTACTTGATCCTGAAGTAGAAAAACTGATTAAACATCTTGAGCGGATCACTGAAGAAAGCATCATCAGTCAATTGATCAACATTGTCAGTGAAAGAACGGGTTATCCGCAGGATATGATCAGCTCAGAGATGGATCTGGAAGCGGATCTGGGTATTGACTCCATTAAGCGACTGGAAATCTTCGGAGCGATGTTTGATGCATTCTCTGCGAACATGGGGCTTCATAGTGAGACAGCAAGAAATAAAGATATGGAAAACTTCGAAGTCGATTCGTTGAGCACTATTGCTAAGATGAGTGACTTCTTCAAACAAATGATTGATGAAGCAGTGAGTGCTTTGTATAACAAAGGACTCGGATCTGAGCCAGAACAGGTGCAGCCACCTGTAGAACACCATAAAAAAGAGCAATTTGTTGTTGCAGAAAGCAATAACGGGGCATCCGAGAAATTGCGGTCGTTGGGATTTGTCACCTCGACAACGGCTTCATCTGAGGGCTACAGCGTAAAAAAGCCACTAGCTGAATCGCAACGGATGGTGTCCTCTGCGGTTCAGCCTGAACTGAATCATAAAATTGCACTAAATAATGAAGATGAAGAAAAACGCTTTGCAGATTCGCCCGTTTCTCGTTTTGCGGTGGTGAAACAACTTCTGCCAATGCCGGATTGTTTGCAGGATGTTTTTTCATCTTCCAAACGCTGGATGGTGGTGGATGAGGGAACAACCAGTGTGGATAACCTAGTCGCAGATAAGACGGTTGTAGAGAACATCGTGGAAGCACTGGAACAGCGGGGACAGCAAGTGGTCGTTCTGTCACTGAAGCAAAATCAGGCCGCAATGGGTGACGAATCTGTGCTGGATGCTGTACTGACAGATATTGAACAGCAACATGGCACTATTGAAGGAGTCATCTATTTGCAGGCTCTGAAACAGGGGGTTAAGGCATTGGCTGATGTATTCAATGAGCAGGATTACCACTCAGTTGAAACCACTTTCCTGTTGGCAAAACGCCTGCAAAGCAGCCTTACCCGTGACGGAAAACAGCCGGGATACTTCATGGTAATTATGCGGGGGGATGGTGAACTGCTGACTTCCGGGCGTGAATACTTACCGATTGTTTCTGCGGGCATCACTGGATTGACCAAATCGCTGAATATTGAATGGGGGAATGTCTTCTGCCGCACCATAGACATTGATGCCAGAATGAAAGACAGCGACGTAGCCAAGATAGTGATAGAAGAGCTCCAGGATAGCCGGACTGATGTGGCAGAAATTGGACGCAGTGTCAACGGTGAACGCATGACATTGGCGTTGAAGGAAGAGAAAGTATTATCAGCGGCATCGGCCATGCAAGTCAGCTCCCATGATGTACTGGTTGTGACTGGGGGAGCCCGTGGCATTACAGCACACTGTGTTATTGAACTGGCAAAACAGAGTCAGGCGGCTTTTATTCTGCTCGGACGCACCGATATAACTGCACCGTTGCCGGAATGGTCTGTAGGCAAAACAACCTTGGCTGAACGCAAAACGGCAGCTATTGCCCATTTGCAAGCACAAGGGATTCAGCCGACACCGGTTAAGGTTAATAGTATGTTAAACCGCCTGATCCATATCGACGAAATCAACGTCACATTACAAGCGATCAGGCAAGCGGGGGCGCGGGTTATATATCTGCATTGCGATATCACTGTTCAAGAACAGGTGAAGAGGGCATTGGAGCAAGCCCGGCAGCAGTTTGGGCCGATAACAGGCTTAATTCATGGTGCCGGAAATCTGGCGGATAAGCGGATCGAAAAGAAAACGCTGGCGGATTTACATTCGGTCTTTCATGCCAAAGTCAAAGGGCTTGAAAACGTATGTCGTGGACTGGATTGCACATCTCTGCGTCATATCATGCTGTTTTCATCAGTTTCCGGCTTCTTTGGTAATGCGGGGCAAACCGATTATTCACTGGCAAACGAGACGCTGAATAAATTTGCCTACCTGCCTTTCGGTGGCAAAAACAGTCAGATAATCCGTTCAGTGAATTGGGGGCCGTGGGATGGCGGTATGGTCAGTGATGTTCTCAAACGGGCTTATGAGGCTCAGAACATGGTGATTATTCCCCTTGACGAAGGAACAAAACGTTTTGTACGTGAGTTTAGTGATCCCCGTTCGCGTCAAATTACCATTGGAGGGAAAACTTATATGGCTCCGAAAAAAACGATACCTAATCAACTACGGAATGTAAGTAATAACGCTGCAATTTGAAAAATGAAAGTGTAAAAATCATAAAAGAATGACTCCATTATTTAATGGAGTCATTAAATAATGAAGAAATTAAATAGTGAAAAAATTATGCTGAATAACGAAAAATAATCATGAGTTATAAATAATAAAAGTCAGGTTGCTAATATACCTGAGTGAAAATATTCGCTCAGGGGAACGCTATCATATTAAGGAGTCTCTCCTTTATGGAACATGTTGCAATTGTTGGGGTCGGGTGTTTATTTCCCGGAGCAGATACCCCTGAAAAATATTGGGATAACCTGTTACACGAAAAGGATTGTTCCACACCTTTATCGGCTCTGGAATTGGGGGTTGATCCGGCTTGTTATTATTCTCCGGTTGCCGGTACACCTGACACTATCAATTATGTCAATAATGGGCACGTCCGTGATTTTCATTTTGATGGTAAAGGATATAACTTGCCGGAAGAAGAATTAAATACACTGGATGATCTATTTAAATGGACAATTTATGCGGCAGATCAGGCATTAAACGACAGTGGCTATCGCCAGCATAAAAATGTATTGCAAAAAACGGGACTCATTCTTGGTAGTATCGGTATGCCGACTCATTCAACTAAAAGATTAATGAGTCCGTTCTATCACAAAATATTACAACCCTATATTCAAAAATTAATTGGGCGACCGGATTTTCAATTCAATCAATTCTGGCCACAGGCTAATCATTCTGACCAGAATTTAATAACCGGCGGACACAATGCCACAATTGCTGCATTGGCACTTGGACTGGCAGGTCCCCGTTATTGCCTTGATGCTGCATGTGCGTCAGCGCTGTATGCCATCAAACTGGGTGCTGATTATCTTCTCAGCCACAAGGCAGACATGATGCTGGTTGGGTCAATTTGCCATGTAGATCATATCTATATCGACCACGGATTTAATATTTTGCAGGTTTTCCCTGAAAAGGGTGAGTCTATTCCTTTTGATAAAGCATCCAAAGGCGTAAAAGCCGGTGAAGGTGTTGGCATTGTTGCTATCAAGCGTTACGCCGATGCTATCCGTGATAACGATAAAATCTATGGCATAGTTGAATCTATTGGCTTGTCCAACGATGCGGGTACTAAGCATTTGTTAGTACCCGATCAGCAAGGGCAGAGCGTTGCATTAGAACGCGCCTATCGGAATAGTTCGCGGAACATCGATTACATTGAGTGCCATGCAACCGGTACTAATATCGGGGATCAAATCGAGCTATCGACTATCGAAACTTTTTTTGGTGAACATGATCTTGATGGACAGGGAAAAATTCCATTAATTGGTGCTAATAAAGCTATCAATGGTCATATGCTTACTGCCTCAGGTATGGGCAGTCTGCTGAAAGTCTTGTTAGCGATGCAGCATAATCTGATCCCTGCCACGCCACGGGTCAATCAACTGGTTTCAACACCCAAAGGGAAGCTCAATATCGATCATATTGTGCGGAAAGCCAGACCCTGGCCTGAAAGTCAGCGACCTAAACGTGCGGGTATTAATGCCTTTGGTTTCGGTGGTGTCAACGGGCATATGGTCGTCAGTGAAGATACCCCTGAACGACGAGCGGCCTGTATACCATTCCAGTCAGAAAAAACGCAGAAAATTGATCCGCTGGCCATTGTTGGTATTGGCGTACATATGGCGAAAACTGAGGATAATCAGACGCTGGATCAGGCCTTACAGCAAGGCACTCAGCACTTCTATCCACTGCCGAAAACCCGTTGGATTGGCATGGAGAAACGCTCTGATGTGTTGGCAATGCGTGGAGTGAGCCAGCCACCGTTAGGCTCCTATATCGAAACATTTGAATTTGACTGTAAGAAATTCAAATTACCTCCGAATGTTGTCGGAGCACATTTAAGTTGTCACCTGTTCCTGTTGCCTATCGCGGAACGCGCATTTCTTGATGCTGGTTATCAATTGGATGGCAATAAGCGCAATATTGCCGTAATTGTGGCAGGAGGAATCGATTATAGCTGTCTGCGTTATCAGGTACGCAATGAAATTAGCTGGCAATTGAAACAGAGCCTGAGTCGTCACGGTATTCAATTATCGGCAGAAGATACCCTCGCTTTGCAGGAGATCGTAAAAGATAGTCTGTTCCCGAAACCTTATCCCGAAGGTATTACCGGGGGGATTGGTAATATTGTGGCGAGCCGTCTGGCGGCACATTTGAAGCTGAATGGCCCGGCATTTACGCTCTATGGTGAAGAAAATTCTCCGTTTAAAGCATTAGAGTTAGCTCAGTTTATGCTGAGCAGACAACACGTAGATGCGGTGATGGTTGCCTGTAGCAGTTTCGGCGGCACTCTGGAAAATGTGTTGTGGGATCACCAGTCTGAGCACGGAAATCAGATAGTCGGGGATGGTGGTGGAGTGATTGTTCTCAAACGCGAACAGGATGCCATTAGTGACAATACACCGATTTATGCCGTGTTGGAGGGGATTGGTACTTGCTATTTGCCTGATCACTCCCTTGATTTCACAGTAAATGAAGATGCCATTGTGGCAGCCGCGCAATCAAGCTTGACCGCAGCCGGTTGTCGCGCAGAGCAGGTCGGTTATGTTGAGTTGTATGCGGGCGGCAAATCTGGAGAGATTGCAACTGAACTGTCTGCGTTGGGGCGGGTCTATGGTGCGACAGACGGGCAACCAAAGACGGCTATCGGCACTCTGAAAGCCAATTACGGACATCTGTCTGCATCTGCTGGTCTGTTCGGCATTATTAAATCGGCCCTGCAACTGACACAACGATACTTACCGGTATTGCCGGATTATCCTCATCGTCAGGAGTTGGCACATTATGCAGAGGGAAAATTCCACTTACCAGTACAAACTCAGGCGTGGCCAGCGCCAGTCAAAGTGCCTCGTCGTGCTGTAATCAGTCACTTGGGTATTGACCGCGCCTACAATCATGTGATCTTAAGTGAACCCCAGAGTGGAAAACGTGCTCGTCCAACCAGGTTACCGGCGTCAGATCAGCCTGGCCTGAAAGTGACAGTCTATGTTGCGAGAGAAAAAACAGTAGAGGAATTCATTCTTAACGCTCAGGCCGTGGATCGTTTCGCAGCGCTGGCGGCGGCTGTACCGTCAAATGAGCCAAGCACGGCAGACCTAAGCAAGGCAGAAACAATTCAGGAAATGCCACTGTCGATGGAAGTTAACCATTTCATCCGCAATGCCAATACCCAACTGCGTTATCTGCAATTGGAACAGACATTTTATCAATTGATAAAACAACATTTGGCAGACATGCCGGGCACACCGTCAATAAATTCGCAACCCATGACAGTTACCGAACCTGCTGTTACAAAGGTTATGCCCAAATCGGCTATGCCGAAAAAATCAGAGATAACTTTGCCGGTCATTTTTGACGAACAACAATTACTGGAATTAACCGACGGCAGCGTGGAGAAGATTCTGGGGGCTGATTATGCGGAAGTGGACAGCTATCCGATACGTACCCGTATGCCATCGCCACCGTTTATGTTTGTTTCCCGCATTACGGCGCTTTCTGCTGTAAAAGACAAACTGGAACCCTGCTACATTGAATGGGAATACGATATTCCTGAAGAGGCATGGTATGTCGTGAATGGCCGTGTTCCTTCCTTTGTCGCGCTGGAATCATCTCATGCGATGATCGTAGCGTTTACAGTTATAGGCTGTGACATGATGTTCAAAGGACAGCTTTGTTACCGGGCGGTGGATTGCAGCACGACAATTTACAGCGAAATGCCAAAGGCAGGCGAAGTATTGCGTGGACGTGTCAATATCACCTCAGTCATACGGATAGGTGGTCGTTTTCTGGCGAACTATGAGTACTTCTGCTATGTGGGGGAACGCCTGGTATTCAGACTGGTAGCGGCTTCTGGTTTCTTCAGCCGTAAAGAAATTGAGAAAGCGGGAGAATTTGATACCAGGGCCTATCTTACCAGAGCCAAACCAGACGGAGCGGCAAAACCGTTCACGCTGTTATCAAAAAACAGACAATCACAACATGAGCCGTCATATGCCGAATTCTTACATAAGGAATTGCTGCATTGTGGCCGGACAACATTCACTGAGCAGGACATCACCTACGTGATGAAGGGTGATCTGACTGCCTGTTTCGGTCCCCAATATGGCCGTATCTATGGCGAAAACCTGTGTACACCTGATACCCGTATGTTAAGCAGGATCCTCAGCGTTGACACAATGGGGGGAATGTTTGGTCTGGGGCAGATAGTGGGTGAGTTTGATATCGATCCTGAACACTGGGCATTTAAGGCACATTTCAAAAATGATCCTGTTATGCCGGGAACATTGCTGGTGGAAGGCTCGGAACAATTGATGAAATTCTACCTATTCTATCTTGGATTAAATTCCCTGCCTGATCTGGAAGTGCAGACGCTGACCGATCATACAACCAATGCCAAATTCCGTGGTGAAGTGCAATGTGAGCGGAATGTGCTGCAATACCGGTTGACCTGTAAATCTATTGAAGCCCGCTATACGGACATAAACGACAAATTGGAATCTGTCACCCTGTTTTTCATTGCAGAAACGTTGTACCGCGGTAGTGTGGTGGGGATAAGTGACAATATGGGAGTGCGGTATGTCCGTCGTCAGTCACAGCAAATGACCGGAACAGGTGTAGCAGAAATGGAACAGGACACCACAAAATGAATCAGCACTTATCGGTCAATTTATCGGGTCACCAACCAAAGACACATCTGTTGATGGAAAGCCTCTCCCGTTTGCAAGATTTGGCTGCCGAACTGCGGGTTATAAAATCCGGCACATCCGTTTCACTGTTATCAGCAGATGAGCCGGTGACAGAAGAGGCTTCCGTTCTGGGTAGCCTGCCGGCAATAACGGCAAGCAGTTTAGGCGATGCCGGCTTCATGGCGGATTATGGTGTGGATTACGCCTATTATGCTGGTGCTATGGCTAACGGTATCCACTCTGAAGAGATGGTTATCGCATTAGGCAAACAGCGCATTTTAGGGATCTTTGGTTCCGGTGGATTACGTATCCAGCGGATCGCAGAAGCCATTGCACGTATCCGGCAGGCATTGCCGGGAGGGCCATTCGGCGTCAATTTGCTGCACAACCCCGGCAATCCTGAATGGGAAATGGCTTGTGTGCGTCTGTGTATAGAAAATCAGGTGCGGGTAATTGAAGCATCGGCCTATATTAATCTCAGTCCGGCGCTGGTCTATTACCGTGTCAGTGGTCTGGCCCAACAGCCTGATAGCACAATCCTGCGTCACCATCGCCTGATTGCCAAAGTTTCCCGTCGGGAAGTAGCACAGCACTTCTTGCATCCGGCTCCCGAAAACATACTGCAAAAACTACTGACAGACGGGCTTATCACCCCGGAACAGGCAAAGCTGGCACGACAGGTTTCAATGGCAGATGACATTACCGTAGAAGGCGATTCCGGCGGGCATACCGATCAGGGTGTGCTGGCCTGTATTTTCCGTTCCATTGTACAGCTACGGGATGAAGTACAGCTACGGAATGAAATCGCAGATGAAACCCAAAACGGAGCCCATAATTGTTACCAAGTACGGATTGGCGCTGCGGGTGGTTTGGGAACACCTCATGCCATTCTGGCGGCTTTTGCACTGGGAGCCGCTTATGTTGTCACTGGTTCAATTAACCAGAGCTGTGTGGAAGCGGGAACATCTGATGCTGTGAAAAAAATGCTGGCACAAGCCCGTATCAATGATGTTACCACTGCACCATCAGCGGATATGTTTGAGCTGGGCGCCAAAGTACAGGTATTGAAACAGGGTAGTATGTACGCTGTGCGGGCGCAGAAACTGTATAACTTATATAAACAATATGACAGTCTGGATGACATACCGGAACAAGAAATAACCCTGCTGGAAAAACAGGTATTTCATAAACCTCTGTCAGACATCTGGCAGGAAACTATCCACTATTTTCATACCATCAACCAACCCGACACCATTGCCAAAGCAGAAAAACAGCCGAAGAAAAAAATGGCGCTGGTCTTCCAATGGTATCTCGGTCAATCGTCCCGTTGGGCGATTAGCGGTGATTCTGTACGCAATATGGATTACCAAATCTGGTGCGGTGCGGCCATGGGTGCCATGAACGAATGGCTGAAAGGCACGCCATTTGAAGCGGTTGAAAACAGACATGTCAGTAAGATTGCTAAGCTGTTGATGAATGGGGCGGCTTATCTGACCCGTATCGCATTACTCGAATTACTCAATGTTGTTGTACCTGAACAAGTGAAACGGCATATGTTGCTTAATCACGAACTGTCTGATCAAAAACAATCCGATCACGAACAATCCGACCAAAAATATGAGCAAGAATCAAAGGTGAGGAGTAAAGAATCTATGGATGCTTCAACAAAATTATGTCTGGACAATTCAAAAGGCTTTTATAAAAGATGTTGGGATCTGATGCCCGGCGGATCACACTATAACTTTGGTGATCCTGAGCGTCCGTTGGTGATCCCGTTTAACCGTGGGGAAAGATCCCGTGTGTGGGATCTGGATGGCAATGAACATCTGGATATGTTCTGCAAATTTGGGGCATTACTGGTTGGGCATCACAATGAGGCTTACAACAGTTCGTTGATCGAATACATGAATAAAGTGACTTCCGTTGACACCTGTGATTTGGAAGTCGGTGTTTGTGAAACGATGGTCAAACACATCCCTTGTGCCGAAATGGTCCGTTTTTGCCTGAGCGGAACAGAGGCGGTACAAAATGCGTTGCGCCTTGCTCGTGCTTTTACCGGCAAAAACCGTTTTATTCGTTTCCACGGTCACTATCATGGCAATGCTGACAACATTATGGGCTGGCGCAAGAAGCAGGATCTGACTTACCCGGTGCCAGAGCAGTTTAAAGGTGACTTGTTAGATACATTAGGACGCGATCCTAAAGTCATTACTGATCAGTCTTTCATGCTGCCGTGGAATGACATTGATATATTAACGGCCACCGTAGAGCGCTACCACAATGAAATCGCTGCTGTTCTGATGGAGCCGATTTGCATTAACGGCGGGGGTATTTTCCCTGTTGAAGACTATCTGGAAAAAACCAAAGCACTGTGTGAGAAATATAATATTGTGCTGATTTTCGACGAAATCATCACCGGTGTTCGTTTGGGGTTGGGAGGCGCACAGAAAATACTGGGGGTAACCCCTCATCTGGCCACTTTCGGTAAGGCATTGGGTGGTGGTGCTATGCCAATCTCCGCTATTGCTGGTCGCCGTGACATTATGAATTTGTACACCCGTGGGAAAGTCATCCACGCAGGGACTTTCAATGGTTATCCGCTTGGGCTGGCTGCTATCCAGACAACTTTCAGGTTGATTGAGGAAGATCCCGGCTGCTATGAGCGCATGGGTGACGTTATGCGCCAGATTTCCAATGTCTTTGTGAAAGCCGCAGAAGCTGTTGACCTGCCACTGGTTGTACAGGGAATGCCGACCGCATTGGTTTATCACTCTCAGAATACGCCTGTCACCTCTTCTGAAGGTTACAGCGATAAGGTTAAATTCTGCGACATCATTATTCGTGAAATTTCCAAACGCTATGGCATTCAGTTCTCTCCATTGTCTCGCATGTACCCCAACCTGTTGATGTCACAGGATGATGTCCGTTTCTTCGAAGAGCGGATCTTTGATGCAATGGCAAATGCCCGCAAGGTGATTGATATCACATTTAAAGAAGGGCTGGCTGGATGAGTCGGCAAATTGCTGTTGTAACCGGCGCGGCAGGGGGATTTGGCACCGCGATCACCAAGACACTGTTGGATATTGGTTATCTGGTGGCTGCAACGGATATCAGCATACAAAAACTGGCGCTCCTGAAGGAGCGCCTTGGGCACCCTGAATCCCTGACAATTTTTGAAATGGATGTGACTGATGTTGCCTCCGTCGAACGGGCGGAGCAACAGATCACGGAAACATTAGGCAAGACGATCACCGTTCTGGTGAACAATGCAGGCATTATCCACCGGGCTTTCTGCCTGTCGGGCAAAGGGTTGCCGGAGTCCGCCAAAGTGATCGATGTCAATCTGGTCGGTGCTTTCAACTGTACAACGATTTTTGTTCGCCATATGGCGCAGCAGAAATATGGACGCATTATCAATATCGCTTCCGTTGCTGGCATTTGGGGAGCTGCGGGAAGTGCTGCTTATGGCGCATCAAAAGCGGGATTAATTTCTGCTACAGAATCCTGGGGGCGTGAACTGGGACCGTTGAATATCAGTGTCACTGCCGTTGCGCCGGGGATTTGCAAAACTGACATGCTGGAGCAGTTCGTCAGTTCTGGCCCGATGGAATCTGCGGCAGAAGATAAGATTGTGCGTTCGATTGTGCCTGTCGGGCGTTGGGGAACGTCAGATGATGTGGCTGAAGTTGTGGGATTTTTGGCGAGTTGTAAAACCAATTATCTCAATACTGCAGTGATCTCACTGGATGGTGGAATGCGTGTTGGCACTATATGAGAGATAAGAAGAGATAAGAACGTATTTCGATAGATCTCAGGGGGCAGCCAGTAAAGCTGCTACCTGAGTAATAGATAAAGGTATGAAAAAACAGCAAGTAACACATTTAATCATTAGGTGTAGGGGATAAACATGCTCAACCATACCAAAAAAGAGACCAAACACATCTTAATTACCGGCGCAACAGGTGTCATGGGGGGCAGGGTCTTACTTGAAATACTGACTACAACTGATGCCAGTGTATATTGCCTGATAAGAGCTGAAAATAATTCACAGGCACTGGCGCGTTTGGAAGATTTTTTGTTCACCTACGATCAGGAAAAACGGATCCGAGACCAACTCCACCGTGTTATTCCTGTATTGGGTGATATTACGAAAACAGATCTTGGGCTGACAGCAGAGCTTTACTCAGCGTTAATCGGCAAAATTGACAGAGTCATTCATTGTGCTGCCTGGACCAGTTTAGTGGCATCTTATGGCCGGCTTGCACCTGTTAATGTGTCGGGAACACAAAATATCATTGAATTCTGTCTACAGGGCAATATACCGATGCTTTATACCTCCAGCTTTAGCGTAGTGGGAGAACATCTATATCGTGACGGTTTCGTTTTGCATGAAACAGATCTTGATGTGGGGCAGAGATTTGATGATATGGATTATGAACGTACCAAATTTGAATCGGAACAAGCTATCCATCGTGCGGGGGAAAAAGGCCTTAAGTGGGTCATTGTGCGTCCGGGCAATATTTGGGGCGATAGTACCGATGGCAGCTACCCATTGCGGCAAACTAAAGTCAAAGGCATTTATTATGAAATGATCAGGGCATTGGTGGAGACGGGGCTCACGTTCAATTCACAGGAAGATTTTGATATTTCTCCAGTGGATTATGTCGCGAAAGCATCATTGTATGCCATTTTAGATATCGAAAAATTTAATGGAAAAACCCTCCATCTGACGGCTCCCGACCCGATCACTTTCAACGATATTGTTTTCTTTCTGAGGGAATTCGGTTATCGCATCCAGACCGTTGACAACGATGACTACATGGAAGCGTTGGCACAAAACTGTTTGTATCTCAATGGGAAACCTTACCGTTCAGTTTTTACTGACATATTGGCACTCGCTCATAATGGCATAGAAATGAACGAAAAAGCCAAGTATGCCACAGAGATGACAATGGATTTACTCAATGGCAGCGGCATTCAATGCCCACCATCAGATAAGACACTGCTTTTCCGTTATTTCAACTACTTAATTGCTTCCGACTTCATTCCACCTCCTCAACGGCAGGGAGAAAAGGGCGAAATCCGCAAAATGTCAGCACAGAGTGGTTATCTGGAACACCTGTTTGATGCTGACCTGTAATGAATGTTGATAAAAAATAAATAACAAAACATATATTGAAACGGAGTTTGCAATGATTGCTCAGAATCTCAAAGTAACAATGATTCAAACCGATTTGGTTTGGGAAAATGCAACAAAAAACCGGGAATATATTGAACACCACATCGCACAAGTGACTGATAGTGATCTGATCATTTTGCCGGAGATGTTCACGACAGGGTTCAGTATGAAGCCACAAGCCATTGCTGAAACGATGGATGGCCCCAGTATTCAGTGGATGAAAAAGCAGGCAGCCGCGAAGGGGTGTGCGATTGTTGGCAGCATGATTATTACTGAAAACCAGCATTTCTATAACCGTCTGTTGTGGGTTAATGCAGACGGCTCCATCGTCCACTATGACAAAAAACACCTCTTCTCTTTCGCTCAGGAAGATCATGAATACACCGCAGGTAATGCCCCGCTGATTGTGGATTTCAAAGGTTGGAAAATAGCCACTTTTATTTGTTATGACCTGCGCTTCCCGATTTGGTCACGCAATATCAATGGCCACTACGATGCAGCACTTTATATCGCTAGCTGGCCTGCCAAACGCTCCCTGCACTGGTGCACTCTGTTGCAGGCACGTGCAATTGAAAACCAGAGCTATGTCATCGGGGTCAATCGTGTGGGGCAGGATGGCAATCAACTCGACTATGCAGGTGATTCCATGTTGATCGATCCGTTGGGTGAAATCTTACTGCACGAGCGGGATAACGAGGCAGTAAACACCATGACCATCTCTCTTGCTCATGTACGGGATGTCAGAGAACGCTTCCCTTTCCTGAAAGATGCGGATCCTTTTGTTTTAAAAGAGAGCATTTTGAGGGAGTAACGCTCCAAATTTAGATTTTGCAGGAAATCGCAGAAATAAGTGTTGAAAGAATGGATTTGGGGAATATGCCTTTTCTGGCATGACGCCCAGGGCTGTTTTGTCACGTATCAAAGCTGTTTTGTCATGTAATCGTGTTTTATTGAAGGAAGATGGCTAATGGTGATTTCAACCAAATTTGAGCAAATCGTTGTACGTTTCCCGGAAAATATTGCGGTGACACAGGGAAACGAAAGCTTGACCTATCGTACCTTGTCAGAGCGCGTTACTGGACTTAGTCATATGTTACATCATCAGGCTGAAAGTCAGTACGTCATGACGTTGATGGAAGAGAGTATTTCTCTGATAACGGCAGCATTAGCCATCATGAAAGCCGGCAAAGTGTTTGTTCCATTATCCCCTAAATTACCGGAGCAACGCCTTGCCACATTACTGGCACAATTCCGTGGTGCGACTATTATCACTTGCCGTCAATGGTTGCCCCTGCTGGAGCATCTGTCAGAAGATTATTCGCTGGTGCTGGCTGATGAAGTGCAGGAAATTCATTCAATTCCTTCGTTATTTGCGGGAGAGACAGAGAGTTCACTGTCTGCCGGTAACACTGCCAGCACACATAACAACAGTGGCATCCGTCATAACAAACCAGCATACGTCTACTTTACATCGGGTTCTACTGGGCAACCTAAAGCCATATTAGGGCGCGAAGACAGCTTATTGCATTTTATCCGTTGGGAAAGCCGTGAACTGAATCTGACGCCCGCTGACAAAGTCAGCCAATTGATAAACCAGATGTTCGATCCCTTCCTGCGTGATATGTTGTTACCTTTGCTCAACGGGGCAACATTGTGTATTCCTCCTGCCCACGATATCCGTTATTCGCCGCAGGAACTGTTGAGTTGGATACGCGAACAGCGGATCAGTATTACCCACCTTATTCCCTCTTTATTTCAGGTTTTGCTGGAGTGTCCACAATCCAGTGATGACCTGCAATCTTTGAGGTATGCCGTTCTGTCGGGTGAAATGCTGAAAGGATCACTGGTAGAGCTGTTTTACCAGCGTCAGTTGCGACAAACCCAATTAATCAACCTGTATGGAACAACAGAAACCACACTGGCGAGAGTCTACTATCGTGTCACAGAGAAAGATGTTCAACGTGCGTTGATCCCTGCCGGTAAACCGATAGACGATACCACTATTGTCGTTGTTGATGAGCAGGGTGAAACAGTTCCGGTTGGTGCCGAAGGGGAAGTGTGGATCAGCACTCCCTTTATGAGTGCGGGTTACTTGTCAGCCGAGTCTGAAAATAACTTACGTTTTATCACACCGGAAAAAGGGAAACTGGCTGGTCAGCCGGTTTACCGGACGGGTGATCTGGGACGTATTGATGAGCAGGGAGATCTGATCCTGCTTGGCCGTAATGATTTTCAGATCAAAATCAATGGTCAGCGCCTTGAAACGGCAGAGATAGAGAGTCTGCTTGAACAACATCCTGCGGTACAACAAGCGATTGTACAGGCGTTTGAACAGTCACAGAAACCGTCACATAGTGTGCGGCTGGTGGCATTTATCCGTCTGGCACCGGAAATGACAGTAACAGCAGAAACATTAGATGCCTATCTGGCCCCCAATCTGGCAGCCGCTATGCGCCCTGCTGATTATCAGTTCTTGTCACTGTTCCCGCTGTTATCCAATGGCAAAATTGACCGCAAGGCACTGCAAGCACCGGCTGTCCGCCAGACATATCAAAACCGGCAGGATATTGTTATCCCACAGGGGGAACGGGAAATAAAACTGGCCGCTATCTGGCAATCGCTGTTGCATATCAAACAAATCGGACGTGACGATAGTTTTTTTGCACTGGGAGGAGATTCTCTACAGGCAATTCGCATGATTGCACAAGTGCGGGAAAAAATGGGACTGAGTTTGCGTTTTGGTGAACTGTTCCAGCAACCCACGCTTGCCCAGTGTGCAGCGATATTGCGTGTTGATGAGCTGTCAGAAGGGATAGCGGAGGAGATAACGGTAACCCCGCATACTGCCAGCTATGAACAGCAGGGTATTTACCTGATCCAACAAACTGCTTCTTCCAGCCCAATTTACAACATGGCCTACGTTGCCCAGTGGCAGGGAGCACTGGATCATCAGCGGTTACAACAATCCCTTGACGCTTTGATTGCCCGTTATGACGTATTGAGAACCCGTTTTCTGATACAAGAAGGGGATATTATTGCGCAGGTAGCAGAGCATCTCTCTGCCAGACCGGTGACTGCAAAGATCATCTGGCAGGATCTGAGCCAGTATGGCCCACAGGCTCAAGCGCAGGCAGAAAACATTATCAGTCAATTTGCGACCTTGCCATTTGAATTAATCGATCCACCATTGCTACGTATGGCAGGGCTGACACTCCGGCCACATAGTCATCTGATTGTACTGGCTTTCCACCACTTAATTGTGGATGACGAATCAGTGAAACGGCTGTGGGATGAGTTGCTGGAAAATTACAGCCTGCTGCAAGCAGGGAAAACACTTGAGATCCGGCACGCTGGTTATGGTCAACGGGAACATGCACGCCTCCAGTATCAACGGATCAATGGGGCTTCGGGCATAGCCGCCCGTCAATACTGGCAGCGTCAGTTGGCCGGAACACTCCCCCTGATCCAACTACCTTATGACTTTCCGACACCTGCCATACGCAGTTATCAGGGAGGGCGTTTGCCATTCAGCCTGCCCACTGCATTCCATGAACAGATTGATACATTAGCCTATCAGTATGGCGTCACTCCTTATCTGATCTTACAAGCCGGATTTATTGCATTTCTGGCGCGCTATTCACGTCAGAGTGACATTCTGTTGGGAACCCCCGTTTCCAACCGTCACTACAGTGAGGAGCAACAGCCGGTTGGTCTTTTATTCAACGTATTGGTGATGCGTAATCAGGTTGATATCCACCAATCATTCGAACAACTGTTGGCCCAAGTTAAATCCACCTTTATTGATGCCGTTGCGCATCAGGATATGCCGTTTAGCCAATTACTCCCTCTGCTAAAAGACAATTTATTACAAAACAATGGGGAAGATAATCATCAACCGGGGCTTTCCCCACTGTTCCAGACTCTGTTTACCTACCAGAATATACCGCTCACGGGTAAACGCATGGGGGCTGTTCAGCTTTCTCCATTACGCCAGTGGGATATGCAAATCGCCAAATATGAGCTGACACTGGAGATGTGGCGTGAAGAAGGGGAATTACAGGGGATATTTGAATATGCCAGTGATCGTTTTCTGCCAGAGACGATTTCCCGTATGGTGGAAAACTTCTGCCATTTTCTGCCGCAGTTGTTCGAGCAACCGAAACAGGCTATCGGTCGGGTTTCTCTGCTCAGTCCTGCACAGCAACAACAACTGGCTGAGTGGAACCGGACTGAACACCCATTCAGCGATAATGTCGGCATTCATCAGCTTATCGAACGTCAGGTGCAGCGTGTACCAGAAGCCATTGCGGTTGAATTCGGTCAGCAATCGCTGACTTATGCTGAATTGGATCAGCGTGCCAACCAACTGGCTTATTTTCTGATCCAGCAAGGGGTAGGGCCAGAAGTTTGTGTCGGATTAAGTGTCGAACGCTCACTGGAACTGGTGATCTGTTTTCTCGCTATCCTGAAAGCGGGTGGAGTTTATGTACCGATTGATCCTGATTATCCGCTGGATCGTAGTCGTTATGTCATTGAAGATGCTGGCTTGCATCTGCTGGTGACACAAGATCAATTTATGGCACGTTATCAGGATTGTAACCTTCCTTTATTCTCCCTTGAAACCTTGATGCCTCAACTGTCGGCATTCAGTGTGGAAAATCCACGGGTAGATGTCCGGGCAGAAAATACGGCCTATATCATCTATACCTCAGGCTCCAGCGGCAGACCGAAAGGTGTACCCATCCGACACCGCAGTGTGTGCAATCTGGCAGAAACAGAAGTTGAATTTCTGGCTGTACCACCGAACAGCCGGGTCCTCCAGTTCGCCTCTTTCAGTTTTGATACTTCCATCTGGGAAATTCTGATGGCGTTCTGTACTGGCAGCACATTATTAATGGCTCCCCGTCTTGCCATCATGCCTGGCCCGGATTTGCTGGAACAGCTTATTACGCGACGTGTTACTCATGTCACATTGCCTGCTTCGGCGCTGGCCGCACTGCCTGAAGCTGAGTTACCTGATTTACAGGTACTGTTAGTCGCCGGGGAAGCCTGTGGTGTGGATCTGCTGCATAAATGGGGCAAAAACCGCCGCTTTATTAACTCCTATGGCCCGACAGAAGCAACAGTAGGTACAACCAATGCTGAGTTGACGCTGGACGATGACAGTGTTCACATTGGCCGCCCGATCCCCAATTCACAGGTCTGGATCTTAGATGAGTATGGCGCACCATTACCGATTGGCGTTGCGGGTGAACTTTGTATTGGCGGTGTTGGGGTCGCTACAGGCTATCTGCACCGACCAGAACTGACTGAACGCAGTTTTATTCCTGATCCGTTCAGCTCCCTGCCTGATGCCCGCCTTTATCGTACCGGCGATCTGGCTCGTTATCGGGCAGACGGCAACATTGACTATCTGGGACGAATTGACCAACAAATAAAAATCCGGGGTTATCGTGTAGAGCTGGGAGAAATCGAAAGCGCTTTGCGTCAGCATCCCGCTATTTCTGATGCGGTGGCGATGGTGCGGGAAGATTACCTGAATGCCAGCGCTATCGTTGCCTATATACTTACCCAACCTGATACCGCACTTGATCAATCACAGATTGAATCACATCTGGGGGGATCTTTGCCGGAATTTATGCGCCCTTCCTGCTACGTCTTCCTGCACGAATTCCCCCGATTGCCGAATAATAAAGTGGACAGAAAACGCTTCCCCACACCGATGCGGCAGACGGGAGAAGCCATCGCTGAACCAGCCCGGAATGAAACAGAACAGGCGATTATCCAGGTCTGGCAGACTTTATTGGGGCATCAGGCGATTGGCCGTAATACCTCATTTTTTGCTGCGGGTGGACACTCTCTCTTAGCGGCCAAAATGGTAGCAATACTTGCCAGCCAATTCCGGCTGCATTTCAAAGTCAGCGATGTTTTTATCTGCCGAACGCCAATGCGGTTGGCAGAGAGAGTGGATTCAACGGCCAGTGCAGGTTCATTAAATCTGTCTGTGATCCACGATGCACCATTGAGCTTTGCTCAACAACGGATGTGGTTCCTTGACCAACTGTATCCTGATAGCTGTCGTTACCACATCACCAGTATCAAAACCTTTGCCAGTATAAAAACACTTGTCGGCAAGGAGAATGATGGCAATGTAGTTGAAAATAACGTGGAGGTTGAACGGATACAGAAAAGCGTAAACTTGCTGTTCCGTCGTTATCCATCACTCAATCTGCGTCTGCGGATGGAGGGAACCACGCCCCGGCAATATTACAGTGAGCAGTCACCGGACTGTCCGCATGAAATTATTGAAGTACAGAATGAACAGGAGTGGCAGCAGCAGTTACAGCAGCGAGCCGCCGGTATGATGCAGACACCGTTCCAGCTAATTGGACAACCATTATATCGCCTGTTACTGGTGACCGATGCATGGCAGGGAAGTGCCCTGATTGTCTGTCTGCATCATATTCTGGTGGATGAACAGGCACTGGCACAGCTTGATGATGAATTGCTGTCGCTATACCAGTCAGAAGCGAATGGTCTTCCAGAAGAAAATAATCTGTCAGAAGAGGGCATCCAGCAGGCACCTGTGTCTGATTACCTGCAATTCGCTGCATGGGAACGCAGCCCTGAAGCGCAACAAGTCTGGCATAGCCAATTAGCGTATTGGCATCAGGTATATCAGCAATTACCGCCAGTGGTGACATTACCTCAGCAACATCATGCACCTGTTGAAGAATCGAAAGCAGCTTACCATCGCCTGCCGCTGTCCATTGAGCAGACCAAAGCATTGCGCTGGTTGGCACAGCAGCAGGATACGACACTGTTTACCCTGTTATTGGCGGCTTTCCAGATCTTGTTACAGCGTTACAGCAGTGAAGGTGACACAACAGGAGATATCGTTATTGGTATACCTGTTTCTCTGCGTGACAGGCCGGAACTGCAATCGGTTATCGGGCTTCTGCTGAATACCTTAGCGGTACGTCAGAATGTCGATATCAGCCGTCCGTTTACTGAATTTCTGTTTGATAGTGCTCAGACACTCAATCAGGCAATGGCTAACAAAGACGTTCCGTTTGAACAAGTGGTGGATGCTGTTCTGCCAGCAGAAAAACGTTCGCTTTCTCCTCTGTTCCGGATCATGTTTGTGTTTAATGCGCACCAGCAACAGCTCAATGAACAACTTCGTACTGATGCTCGTAATTACGTTATAGACAGTCAGCCAATAGACAATCCAGAAGCCAAATTCGATTTAACCCTGTTTGTACAGGAAACAGCGGATAGCCTGCTATTGTCGGTTGAATATCGTGAAGCGTGTTTTGCACCCGAAATTGTGGCGCAATTAGTGACACATTATGCCTGTTTGTTGGATAGCCTGTGTCGTGCGCCAGACCAGCCTGTCTATCAGTTGGCAATGTTGTCACCACAGGAACGACAGCAGCAGTTAAGCGATCTCAATGCCACAGTACAGCCCCTGTTGCACCCGGTGGTGCATCAATGGTTCGAACAGCAGGTGTGCAGAACACCCCAAGCGATTGCCCTGTGTGAGCAGTATGAAGCAGGGTTAGCATTGAGTTATGACCAGCTTAACCAACACGCTAATCGGCTGGCGAATGATTTACTGACACAGGGGATTGGTAAGGGTTCACAGATTGGGATCTGCCTGCCACGTTCAGCCATGCTTGTCGTAGCGATTCTGGCGGTATTGAAAACCGGTGCTGCATATGTACCAATTGATAGTACCTATCCGGCAGAACGTGCCCGTTTTATGCTGGAAGATGCACAAGTGGCACAGGTGATTACGACTCACGAACAAGCCACCAGATTAGCGTTGCCATCGCATCATATTGTACGGTTGACGCCGGAGCCGTTTACCTTAGAACCAGTTACCTCAGAGCCAGTTACCTCAAAACCAGTAACAGACAATCAGGCTGCTATTCCCAATCCTGATATTGCGATTTCACCGGAACAGCCTGCTTATATTCTCTATACCTCTGGTTCTACCGGCAGGCCAAAAGGGGTCATCATTCCACATCGGGGATTGGGGAACTATCTGCAACATGCCTGTAAACATTATGGTGATCTGACTAAACGGGGAAATACTCTTCATGCCTCTATTTCCTTTGATGCGACGATTACCAGCCTGTTCTTGCCGTTATTACAGGGGCAAACCTTGTTTATCCTGCCTGAAGAGGATGATATTCCGGCACTGGTGCAGGCATGGCAACAATTGCCGGATCTGGCAATGGCGAAAATCACGCCCGCTCACCTGGAGCTCTTAAGCCAGCAATTATTACCAGAACACGCAGGCCGGATACCGTTGCTAGTGATTGGCGGAGAAAGTCTTTCTGCCAGCGCATTGCGTTTCTGGCGGCAACATGCACCGCAGGTCAGAATTATCAATGAATACGGCCCGACGGAAGCCACCGTGGGCTGCTGTATTTACGACATACTGGCCGGAGACGTAAAAGGGGATGGTGTACTGCCAATTGGTCGTCCGATAGCCAATACCCGGCTGTATCTGTTGGATGAGTGTCAGCAACTGGTGCCGTTCGGTTCAGTTGGTGAACTGTACATTGGTGGGGCTGGAGTGGGTCTGGGCTATTTCAATCGTCTTGATCTGACTGAAAGCCGATTTATTACCGATCCTTTCTTTCCGTTATCACAGGAAAAACCGTTATCACAGGAAAAACTCTATCGGACAGGAGATTTGGCGCGTTACCTGCCGGACGGAAATTTACTGTTCCTCGGCCGCAAAGACCAGCAAATTAAACTGCACGGCTACCGGATTGAACTGGAAGAGGTAGAAGCTCAGCTTGCGGCTTGTCAGGGTGTTGCTCAGGCGGCAGCGGGTATGCGGGACATTTATGGACGCCAGCATCTGGTGGCCTATCTGGTGATGAACACATCTGCTGCGGCAGATCTGAAAAATGTGCGGCAGGAACTGAGTCAACGACTGCCGGTACATATGTGTCCTACCCAATGGATCTTGCAGGAAACATTACCACTCACAGCTAACGGCAAAATTGATCGTAAGGCGCTGGCACAAATCCCTTTAACTGAGCAACCCCGTCACACTGTGCGCCGGATGCCGGTGACGGCACTGGAAAAACAACTGACAGAAATCTGGCAACAAGTGTTGGATCAGGAAAATCTGGGGATTGATGATGATTTCTTTGTTCTGGGGGGAGATTCCATTCTCAGCCTGCAAATAGTGTTCAGAGTACGGGAGATCGGGCTGCGGATCACACCAAAAATGCTGTTTGATTATCCGACTATTGCGGGATTAGCCGCCGTGGTGACACAGGTAAATAACATTGATGGCAACGCTGAGAACAACACTCAACCCGTGCAGGGAGAATACGCTTTACTGCCAATTCAGCATTGGTTCTTTGCACACCATCATGCTAATCCGCACCACTATAACCAGTCTTATCTGTATGCACTGGAGGAAGGAACAGACATATCGCTTTTAGCGCAGGCACTGGCTCTGGTGGTCAATCAACATGATGGTTTGCGCTCTCGTTTCTCATTGGCAAATGGTTATAGGCCGGATTATGGGCAGATAGGAGAACCTGTTACAGAGTGGCAGATAGAACAATGTCAGATCACAGAAACCCCGGCAAGAGAAGCACTGGTGCAGGCCGTTGCTGAACATCAGGCACAATTGAATATTGAACATGGCCCGTTATTGACTGCGACCCATTTTATTACCGCAGAAGGAAATTATCTGTTGCTGGCAGTTCATCATCTGGTGATAGATGGCGTTTCATGGCGCATTTTTACGGAAGATTTAAGTTATTACTATCGAACATTACTGGCAGGGGAAAACCCACGTCTGATGGTAAAAAGTGCTTCTTTGATTGAGTGGTCATCCCACCTTGCAGATTATGCTCAATCTGAACAGTCACAGGACGAATATCATTTCTGGCAGCAAAAACTGAAGCAAACTGTAGCTCCGTTGCCCTGTGACTGGGGAGAAAAACCTTTCCCAGGTTTCGTTAAAGAGTCGGCTAAATATCGGCTAGCACTGGATCTGACGGTCACCACAAATCTGGTTCAGCACACCGGACACGCCTACCGTACCCATGTTGGTGATTTGTTACTGGCAGCGTTGGCAGCAACACTGCAACACTGGAGTGGTTCCGAATTACTGCATGTGGACATGGAAGGGCATGGACGGGAAAGCCTGCATGAAAATGTGGATGTCAGCCGGACAGTTGGCTGGTTTACGGTCATTTATCCTCTGTTGTTGTCACTACCTGCATCTTGTCCGCCGGATCAACTGCTCCAGTTGGTTAAAGAAGTGGTACGTCAGGTGCCTTATAGCGGAACAGGTTATGGTGCACTGCGCTATTCCCGCTACACCCAGACATCTACCAATAATCAACTGCCTGTTATCCCTGCGGCAGATATCTGCTTCAACTATCTCGGACAATTTACCCGTACCTTCCATCAGGCGCCATTACAGGGTGTTGCGGATATCGGGCTGGTGCATCGTCATGCGGCAGATAACTCAAGGTCATATGCACTGGAAGTAGATTGCTACATTGATGAGGGACAATTGCAGATAGAGTGGACGTATAACCACCAGTGTTATCAGCATGAAACCATTGATAAGTTGGCAATGGCGATGAAAGAGCAGATTATCCGGCTGACTGAACATTGTATGGCACAGACTCAGACCACTTACACGCCGTCTGATTTCCCGCTTGCCCGTTTGAATGCTGAAACACTGCGCCAATTGCAGCAACGGTATGGCGTGATGGAAGATATCTACCCGCTGACCTATACCCAAGAAGGAATGCTGTTCCACTCTATGGCCGGACAAGGCAGCGGGCTGTATCACGAACAGTTGTGTTTTACTTTATTGTATAAGAGCCCGTTTGATGGCGTGGATATTACCCGTCTACAGCAGGCATGGCAGCAGGCGGTGGCTTACTATCCTATCCTGCGCAGCCATTTTGAAATGAGCCTTGCTGGTGAGCCATTGCAAATCGTGATGCCTCAGCAGGAACTGGATTGGCGGCAACATGATCTGCGGCTGCATAACCCGGCTGATGCAGAACAGTATCGCCAAAACTTGCTGGCGGCAGATCTGGCGGAAGAGTTTATACCGGAACATGGTGCGTTATTCCGTATTACCGTGCTGCAACTCCCAGATGAGCAGATACAACTTTTGTTCAGCCATCATCATGCCATTCTTGATGGATGGTCAGTCAGGCTATTATTAACAACGGTTGAATCCTTCTATTATCGTCCGGCTGATACCTTGCCCCCTGCACCGGCATTTAAATCCTTTATTCGCTGGCAACAGCAGAGCCGTAAAGCGTGTCAGGATTATTGGCAGGCGCAATTAGCTGATGTCGGGGCAGCGACACCGCTGCCTGCGGCTCATCCGATCAGGACAGCCAGTCAGTTGAAACAGCGATATTCATTTCATCTGTCTACAGAACTTTCTGGTCAGTTGGCAGAAACCGGACGTCGTCACCGTTTAACCATCAGTACCCTGATTCAGGGGGCATGGGCATTACTGTTACAACGTTACAGCCAGCAGGACGAATGTCTGTTTGGCATGACAGTATCCGGCCGACAGGCAGAATTAGCCGGTATCGATAAAATGGTGGGACTGTTAATCAGTACACTGCCTATTCATATCACCAGCCATATGAATCAACCCGTTGCCGATTGGCTGAGCGCCATTCAACAGCAACAGCGGGAACACGAAAAATTCAGTGATATCTCGCTGGCGGATCTGAAATCCACTTGTGGTCTGCCAGCATTTGATACCTTGCTGGTGTTTGAAAATTATCCGCAATCCGGCGCACGGGAAAACCTGTTTAAATTTACACAGGCCACGGAAAGCACAAATTACCCATTAGTATTGGTCACGGCTTTCTCTGACAGCTTACATGGCGAGTTGGTCTATGACACGGGCCTGTATGATGCAACTACTGTGGCCCGTCTGGCAGAGCACTTTATCCGCATTCTGACCCAGTTAATGAATAATATGACGGGCGTGTTGACAGACGTTGCATTGCTGGATGATCAGGAAAAACGGCAATTGCTGACCCAATGGCAGGGGCCAGTATTGCCGGTTTTTGCGGGCAATGTGTATAGCCTGTTTGCCCGTCAGGTACAACGTTCTTCCCAACAAATCGCTGTAATAGATGGACAGCGGCAGGTCAGTTATGCGGAATTGGAGCAGCAGGTTGAACAGATCAGCCTCCGCCTGCATCACAATCAGATTCATGCGGGTGACAGAGTTGCGCTCTATTTGCCACGCAGTCTGGATTATATCGCTGCCATGCTGGCGGTCAGCAGAATGGGGGCTTGTTATGTGCCAATTGATATCTCTTACCCCACAGAGCGGGTCACTTATTTATTGTCTGACAGCCAAAGTTGTCTGGTGTTGACCCATCAGGCGTTGGCTGCATCTCTTATGCCTGAAATTGCTGTACTGGCACTGGATCAGGAACCAGAGTCTGTTCCGACATATTCTTTATCGCAACAATCGTTACCCCCCGTGGCTGATGATGAAAATGCACTGGTCTATCTGATTTACACCTCCGGCTCTACAGGAATGCCGAAAGGCGTCATGATTGAACATCGCAGTCTGATTAACTACCTGACCGATACCTGCTGGCGTTATCAGGTCACTGAGAATACCCAAAGCCTGTTCCATTCATCCGTCAGTTTTGATGCCACATTAACCAGTCTCTATCTGCCGCTGTTGCATGGTGGCACCATTACCGTGATACAAGATGATGCGGATATTGCTTCAATGGCGGAGATATTACGGCAACCATTACCAGCGTATTCATTACCACAAAAACAGGGTGGTCATCTGTTGAAAATCACGCCGGCCCATCTTGGTATTTTGGGGGAATATCTGGATGCTGCCGCAAAATCCCGTGTTCATTCATTGGTAATAGGGGGAGATGCGCTGAGTTGTGAAACCGTACAGGAATGGCTGACTGATGTAGCCGATATTGGCGTGTTCAACGAATATGGCCCCACAGAGACGGTTGTCGGGTGTTGTGTTCATCGTGCAGATAAACATCAGGATTTACAGGGCACGATGCCGATTGGTCTGCCAATCGCTAATACTCGCCTGTTTGTACTGAATGACGATTTGTCTCCAACCCCATTCGGCATGGCAGGAGAGTTGTATATCGGTGGTTTGGGTGTGGCAAGAGGTTATTGGAATCGCCCTGAATTAACCGCAGAAAAATTCATCACGATATCAATTCCACAAGAAGGCATGTCACAAGAAGGCATTTCACAAGAGGAAATAGCACAAGAAAAAGTGCGGATTTATCGCACCGGAGATCGCGTCTGCGCCTTGCCGGATGGTGAATTGCTCTATCTTGGTCGTTGTGACCGACAAATCAAACTGCGGGGCTATCGTATTGAACCGGGAGAAATTGAAGCCCAACTGATGCAGCATCCCTATGTGCAGCAAAGTGCTGTGCTTTCCTATTCCGGGCTTGCTAATAGCGATAAACAGGGCGAGATACGGCTGATAGCTTGTGTATCCCTTAAATCAGCAGCGAAAGCCAATGTGATATCTCCAGAGTCACTTTTAGAACAAATGTCAGGACAACTGCTTGATTTTCTCAGCAGACAATTACCCGCACATATGCTGCCGGGCACCATTGTTCTGTTGGATGAGATGCCTCAAACCACGAATGGCAAGATTGATTATCAGGCTTTGTTGGCGCGTTTGCCGGAATATTTATCTGAGTGGCAGCAGAAAGAATTACAGCAGAAAAAACAGGAGGGCCGCGTTTTACATATCCCGCAAACACCGCTGGAAAGCCGTCTCAGGGATATCTGGAGTGAGGTACTGCAACAACAACAGATAGGATGTGACCAGAATTTCTTTGCTTTGGGAGGGCACTCATTGCACGCCTTACGCATTGCTGCCCGTATTGAACAGCAATTGGCAGTCAGGATCTCTCTGGCTGAACTTTTGCAGTGCCAGACAATTAAACAGCTTGCTCATTTACTGGAGTCTCGTATGACCGGGGGAGATAGTGTTCGTCACAACACGAGCTCTCATAACACAGGCCCTCAAAACACCATAAAACGTGTCGTACGGGAACGGAAATAAAGAAACGATAACAATGAAATATGCCCGACACTTGCAAAGTGAAGGGTATTTTGCCGGAGGTTTTATGCAGGAAAATACATTTCAATTTAAGGCATCCCTAGCGCAAAAACGTTTGTGGTTGCATGAACAACTCGAACAACAATCGGCTATTTATCACATCACCACTGCGCTGGTGCTTGAGGGAAAATTGGATATACCGGCACTTCAGCAGGCTATCAGCGACATGGTGGACAGGCACGAATCTTTCCGTACAGATTTTGTTTATCAAGATGGCACGCTTTATCAGCGTTGTCATGAATCGGTTTCTTTACCGCTGGTGACGGTTGATTTGTCTATGCTGAGTGAAGAACAGCAAAAACAACGTTTACAGCGGGACAGCCAGCGGCCATTTAATTTACAACAGGCGCCTCTGCTGCGTTTTACCCTGTATCGTTGTGGAGATGAACACGGAGAAGATCGCCATTATCTGGTGATGGTATTACACCATATTATTTCTGATGGCTGGTCTGCCGGTATTATCAGTCGTGAACTGACCGCGTGTTATAACGCTCGTCGGCAGGGCAATGTTCCTGAATTGCCATCGTTACCTATTCAGTACATTGATTACTCGGAATGGCAGCACCAACAGCATGAAAATACTGAATTTGAGACATCGCTGGCATGGTGGAAAGAAAAACTGTCCGGTGTTGAACCCATCGCTCTGCCTTTTGATTACCCACGCCCTAATCGTTTGAGTCTGCGTGGTAAAACGCATTGCTTCACTTTATCCCCTGAATTGACTAAGGCCTTGTCACAACAGGCGCAGCAACAGAATAAGACGCTATTCTCTACCCTGTTAAGTGCGTTTTACCTGTTACTTTATCGTTATAGCGGCCAGACGGATCTGGTTGTGGGTTCTCCGGTCTCAGGACGTGGACAACTGGAACTGGAAGGCGTTGTCGGTTTCTTTGTGAATACATTGGCTTACCGTATTGAACTGGAACCCCATGCCACGTTTGCCGAATTGCAGCAGCAGGTTTTTGATACGGTCCTTGACGGCCTGTCGCATCAACAGGTGAGTTTTGAACAACTGGTGGAAGCGATCAATCCCAAACGCGACCTGAGCTACTCTCCGTTATTTCAGGTGATGTTCGCTTTCGATGGTTCTGACTCTGCCGGATGGCAGTTTGATGGAATGAAAGCGACGCCATTCACATTATTGGGGGAGCACGCCAAATTCGATTTGACCTTATCCATGGAAAAAGTGTCATTGGCCGATGGCGCAGAACAATTGCGGGGAGCATTGGAATACAGCAGTGATTTGTTTAGTGAAGCGACTATCAGACAGTTTGAGGCGAATTTCCACTTCCTGTTGCAGGAAATCGCCCAGAATGCCCAAACCGCGCTGACGGATTACCAGTGTATCAATGAGGCTGAAAAACATTGGCTTGTGCATGAATGGCCGCGCCAACTGAGTCAGCATCCGGTGACACAGACCCTGCATCAGGCGTTTGAACAACAGGTCTTGCGTCGTCCGCAGGCGATTGCCCTGAGTACTGATCATGGACGGATGCTGACTTATAACCAGCTTAATCAGCGTGCCAACCAACTGGCACACTACATTCTGCAAATCCGGCGACAAATAGAAACAACCACAGTGCTTACACCGCGGGTTGGGCTTTGCCTGGAGCGTGATGAGGAGATGCTGGTGGCTATTCTGGCTGTACTGAAAGCCGGACTAGCCTATTTGCCGATTGATGGCAGCCACGCGCCGGAACGGGTGCGTTTCTACGTTGAAGATGCCAATGTTCAGTTGGTGATTGGTATCCCCCAATATCGAACCCTGTTTGACCACGAAAAAGTGGATTATCTCTGCATCGACACAGAAAAAACCTTTATTCAGACCATGTCTCTGGCTAACCCTGATATACCTTGTCAGCCGGATGCACTGGCTTATGTCATTTATACCTCAGGCTCCACCGGTGTACCGAAAGGGGTGGAAATACCCCATGCCAATGTCATGCGGTTGTTCAGCGCCAGTGAACGCCATTTTACATTTACAGAAAATGATGTCTGGACACTCTTCCACTCCTGTGCTTTCGACTTTTCCGTATGGGAAATATGGGGCGCGCTATTGTACGGTGGTCGTTTGAGTATTGTGCCTTATTGGGTCAGCCGGACACCGGAGCATTTCTATCAATGGGTGCAACAAGAAAAAGTCACGGTGTTGAATCAGACACCGTCTGCTTTCCTGCTCTTTATTACGGCAGATGATCAATGGAGTGAAGCGCAAAAGAACGAAATGGATCCTTCGTTGTCACTGCGCTATGTGATTTTGGGCGGTGAAGCGCTGGAGCCGGCTAATTTACTGGGCTGGTTCAAAAAACACGGGGATGAACAGCCTGAAATCATCAACATGTACGGCATCACCGAAACTACGGTGCATGTGACTTACCGCAGAATTAGGCAGGCTGATGCCTTGCAAGGTGGCAAAAGCCCGATTGGTGAGGCGCTGGATGATCTGGAAATTTTCCTGCTGGATAAACAGGGTAAATTGTCCCTGTTGGGCGCAGTGGGAGAAATGTACATTGGTGGAGCGGGTGTAGCACGGGGCTATCTGAATCGTCCTGAACTCACCGCCCAACGTTTTATCGATAAACGGCAGATTTTCCCACAGGCGGAGGCCGGACAGCGGTTATACCGGAGTGGGGATTTGGCCCGTTTACGGCGCGATGGTTCTCTGGAATACCTCGGACGTGCCGACCATCAGGTGAAGATCCGCGGATTCCGTATTGAACTGGGCGAAATTGAAACTGCCCTGAAACGTATTGACGCCATAGAACAGGCTGTCGTGATGGCTCACCAATATGAAGGTAATCAGGCTTCTCATCTGGTGGCTTATATCGTACCGGCTTCTCACTCCAGTCCTATATCATCCGCTGAAACGTTATCAGTTGAAACATTATCAGTTGAAACAATAAGAACTGAGTTAAAACGTACACTGCCGGACTATATGTTGCCATCGGCCTTTATTTTCCTTGATGCCCTGCCATTGACCAATAATGGCAAGATTGATCGCAAGGCCCTCCCTGCACCACAGCAAGTACGGCCGCAGCTAGCCAGTGAATATCAGGAAGCACGCAGTGAAACCGAGGCAGCACTGCTGATGTTATGGCAGGAAACATTGCCAGTATCCCAGATTGGTATTCATGATAACTTTTTTGCCTTAGGGGGGGACTCTCTGCGGGGTGTGCAATTAACCGGTAAAGCACAGGATCGTGGCTGGCCCTTGACGCTGGTGGATCTGTTCCAGCACCAGACTATAGCAGAACTGGCCGCCCTGATTGATGAACGCGGGGCGAATGAACCGAATAAAGCGTATCAACAGCCGGCACAAAGCATTGCCCCGTTCAGTCAGATTTCAGAGAAAGATCGCCAGCGCTTAGAGGAAAAGCGGGAAAAAATCATTGATGCCTATCCGCTCAGCCGGATGCAGGCGGGTATGTTCTATCACATGAACATGTCTCCTGATGCCAATGTGTATCACTGTACCGGCACTTCCCATCTGCGTGTGAATGGACGATTTGATGAACAGGCATTCAGGGAAGCGACAGCCCAGACCGTGGCTGCTCACGATGTACTGCGCACTGCGTTTGATATGGAAAATTACAGCGAACCTCTTCAGTTAGTTTATCAGTTTGCTGAATTACCCATTGTTGTTGAAGACTTGCGTCATTTGTCAGAAAAAGAGCAGGATGAGCGGGCAAAAGCGTTACTGGAAGCGGAAAGGGTCAATCCATTTGATCTGCTGAATCCGACACTGTTGCGTTTCTTCATTCAATTACGTACGGATAACTCATTCCAGTTTACGATGACCGAATGTCACCCGGTCTTTGATGGCTGGAGTTATAACACCATGATCGTGGAAGTGTTCAATCGCTACGCCACGTTAACAGGACAAGCCAACTGGCAGGCACCGGATAAAAAATCGCTGGAATACCGTGATTTTATTGCACTGGAACAAGCCGCTATTGCTGATGAAAAACAAAAAGATTATTGGGCGCAGAAACTGGATGATTGCACTATCCTTGAATTGCCCCGTAAACAGCATACAGACGGGATTAATGATACCGCCGCATCTGCAACCAGTCCGAAATTGAAATCTTTTTCGCTGATACTGGACAGTACTGTTTATCAGGGATTGCGCCACCTGATGCAGCAACTGGGTGTGCCACTGAAAAGTATCCTGCTGACCGGACATATCAAAGTCATGAGTATTTTCAGCGGAGAGCATGACATCCTGACCGGGATCACTGCCAATGGTCGCCCGGAAGCTCAGGGCGGTGATCATCTGTATGGACTGTTCCTTAATATCCTGCCGTTCCGCCAGATTTTGACCCCCGTTTCCTGGCATGAACTGATCCGACAAGTCTTTGCCAACGAAATTGAAGCGATCCCTTATCGTCGTTACCCGCTAGCAGAAATTCAGCGTCAATTTGGTCAGCAACCGTTGTTGGATGAAGTCCTGTTTAACTACATTGATTTCCACATTTACGACCAGATGGTGCCGGAAGTAGGACTGGAAGTTGTGGACAGGCTGCATACTCAGGATGTTTATGAGGGCACTCACTTTACATTAGATGTCCATTTTCAGCATCTGACTCTCTCGTCTGCCTTGGCGAGTGATCAAATCTCTGTCCAGCTTGATTATGACGAAAATAAAATCAGCCGTGGATTAGCGGCGAACATGGCTGAATGCTATGCCGCTGTATTTGCTGCTATGGTGGCAGAACCGCAGGCATTGCACTGTGACAGCCACTTCCTGCCGATAATCCAACAACGGAAGATTGAAAGTTTCAATCAGGGAGCACCGGGCTATCAAGGGCAAGAAACACTGGCAGCGTTGTTTGCTGAACAGGCAGCCCGTACTCCTTCAGCCTGCGCAGTTGAATACGGAGAGCGGCAACTCAGTTATCTGGAACTGCATCAGCAATCTAACCAATTGGCTCATTTACTGGCACAAAAAGGGGTAAAACAGGGGCAGTATGTTGCTCTGTTATTGGGACGCAGTATTGAGTTAGTTATTTCGGTGCTGGCGCTGGTAAAACTCGGTGCGGTTTACCTGCCACTTAATACCGAAGATCCGGATATCCGTCTGATTGAGCAGATCGAAGATACACAATGTGATCTGCTGATTATTGACAGGCGGATAACAGACAGGTTGTTGCCTTCGATTGCATCTCATTTTCCTCCCATTTTGTGGCTGGATGAAGAGCAGTCCGCACTGGCTCAGATGCCGGTCACGGACCTGCCGGACAATCTTAGCTATCACGCGGAAAACCAAGCCAATATACCGGCCTATGTCATGTATACCTCAGGTTCTACCGGTAAACCTAAAGGGGTATTGATCGGGCAGAAAGGCATTATTCGTCTGGTCAAAGATGTCAATTATATTGACTTCCAGACCTTTGGTCGTTGTCTGCAATTGGCATCTGTCAGTTTTGATGCCTCAACATGGGAAATCTGGGGGCCGTTGCTGAATGGCGGCTCTATAGTGATCTACCCACAGGGTGCCATTTCTGTACTCCTGTTGGAAAAAATCATTAAGGAGTCGGGAGTAGAAAGTCTGTTCCTGACATCTTCGTTGTTTAATCTGATTGTTGATGAGCGGCCACAGACACTGCAAACAGTAAAACAGCTTATTTCCGGTGGGGAGGCAATGTCATCATGGCATGCAGCCCGTATTAAGGAACGCTACCCTGAACTGCTTCTGATCAACGGCTACGGTCCGACAGAAAATACGACTTTCACCACCAGCCATTGTTACCGTGGTACAGAAGGTAACAGTGTACCAATCGGCAAACCGAATGAAGGCAATCTGGTCTATGTTCTTGATACCTTCCATCAACCAGTCCCTATCGGCACCGCGGGTGAGTTGTACATTGGTGGTGATGGTCTGGCAATGACATATCTGAATCAGGAAAGCCTTTATCAAGACCTGTTTATTGAAAATCCATTCGATAAATCCCTTTCCGCGCGGTTATATAAAACCGGAGATCGTGGGCGTTATCTTCCTAATGGCGATATTGAATATCTGGGACGCATTGATAACCAGAACAAAATCAGAGGCTATCGGGTAGAGACCGGGGAAATTGAAGCTGTGTTGTGTAAACATCCTGATGTTGAACGTGCTGTTGTTCGTGTGATTGAGGAAAACCGGGGCAAACGGATCGCTGCTTATGTTGTTCTGAGTGCCGGACAAACACTGAATACGATGGAATTGCGCAGTTATCTGGCGGAAAGATTACCACGCTACATGATCCCGGCCTATTTCAGGGCACTGTCTTCTCTGCCACTGAATGCCAACGGCAAGATCGATATTGCGCGGCTGCCGCATCATGATGTCTCGAATCATGAGGCTTTGAATAATGGGGGAATTCCGTTTACTGCGACAACTACAACTATTGTCGCGACAACTATTGCCGCGACAACTATTGCTACTACAGATATTGCTACTACAGATATTGCTACTACAGATGCCACGGCTACAGAAGCAAACGCTGTTGCAACGGAGACTGTCGAAGAAGAAAGCACACAATGGGAATTATCATCCGATCCGACTGTACAGGCCATTCAGCAAGTCTGGGCTGAAGTACTGGATATGGAATACCCTGATTGTGATGAAAACTTTTTCGATCTGGGGGGAGATTCACTGCTACTGGCTCGTGTCCATCTGAAACTGCATGCGTTGGGTTATAACCGCCTGTCCATTATCGATTTGCTGAATTACTCCACTATTCACCAGCTTGCTCAGTATATTAACGGCAGGCGTGGACAGGATGATCACAGCGTATCGTCATCAGCCATGAACACAGGGCAGAAAAATAACGAGATGAGTCAGAGCAATATCGCTGGTGGCCGTCAACGTCTGGCTGAAATGCAGAAAAAAATGCAGCAGAAACAGCAACAGGCAAAGGAATAGCGGGCAAACGGGAAGAGGAATAGCGGATTATGAATAACACCGAAGTTAATAAAGTTCAGGTGGATCACTCTCAGATGACACAATCAATGGAACCAATGTTGCATGGTTTTGAAATTGCCATTATTGGTATGGCCGGGCAATTTCCCGGTGCTAATGATATTGAACAATTCTGGCAGAATATTGCTGCCGGCGTTGAATCCATCAGACCACTGAGCGATGCTGAACTGGATGCAGAAGGAATATCAATGGAGGCTCGTTCGCGAGCCGACTTTATTCGCAATGCTTCCGTATTAGACCATCCGGAAGATTTTGATGCGGAATTTTTTGGTTATTCGCCACGGGAAGCACAGGCTATTGATCCACAACAGCGTCTGTTTCTGGAAACCTCATGGCTGGCTTTGGAAAATGCCGGCTATACACCGGAGAAATTCCCCGGAGTAATCGGTGTCTATGCCAGCAGTTCCGGCAGCAGCTATTTACTGCACTATTTGTTGAATTACCCCACGGTAATGCGGCGCTTTTTGTCGGATATGTTGTTATTCGGTAATAATAACGACCTGCTTTCGACCAGGGTATCTTATAAGCTCAATTTGCGCGGGCCGAGTTTTACCATCGGCTCTGCCTGTTCAAGTTCAATGGTAGCTTTGCACTATGCCTGTCAGTCTTTGCTGGCGGGAGAATGTGACATTGCGTTAGGTGGCGGTGTTCATATCGGTTTTCCATCCCACAGCGGCTATCATTTTGATGGTAGTGGCATTCTATCCCATGATGGACATTGTCGTACTTTCGATGCTGAGGCATCCGGTACATTGGGTGGCGATGGTGTCGGTGTTCTGGTGCTGAAACGGTTACAGGATGCACTGGACAGCGGTGATCATATTTATGCGATTATCAAAGGTTCTGCGGTAAATAATGATGGGGCGGAGAAAATCGGTTTTACCGCACCCTCAGTAGCAGGCCAGACTGCGGTACTTCGGCGCGCATTATTGGCGGCAGATGTTCCGGCAGAGAGTATCAGTTATATAGAAGCACATGGCACAGCCACTCATCTTGGTGATCCTATGGAGATGAAAGCCCTGCTTAATGCTTATGATCAGCAGGCTGTCAGGATCCAGGAGCAACTGGCTCAGGAGCAATTGACCAACGAGCTATTAACCGACCAGATACGTTGTGCCGTTGCTTCGGTAAAGGCCAATCTGGGGCATGTAGATTCCGCTGCGGGTGTAACGGGAGTCATGAAAGTTGCACAGATGCTGACACACCGTTATCTGCCACCTGCGGTCAACTTTACCCGCTTGAATCCGGAAATTAATCTGACTGGCTCAAGATTTTATATTCCGATAAAAGGGGAGGAATGGCAGAGTCGGAGCGTTCGTCGCGCAGGGGTCAGCTCCTTTGGTATCGGAGGAACCAATGCCCACATGATTTTACAAGAAGCTCCTTGTGTTCCCTCATCAGGTCCTGCTCATTCGCAACAGCTACTCTGCTTCTCAGCTAAAACGCCGGCAGCATTACGGGCAAATATGCTGAAATTTCGTCAGTGGCTGGAAAAATCGCCTCAATTGCCATTGGCTGATATCGCATACACCTTGCATATCGGTCGTCACGAAATGGATTACCGACATAGTCTGGTATGCCATGATCACAAAAGCGCTGTTGCGGCACTGGACAATTATTTATCCCAGACAGCACAGGAAAATGCGGTACAGGATACAGTACGTACAGTTTCTTCATCAGTTGTCTTTATGTTCAGCGGACAGGGGGCCCAGTATTCCGGCATGATGAAGGGATACTATGAGCAGGAGCCGCAATTTAAAACAACGGTTGATAAATGCGCGGTGATCTTGCTTCCCTTATTGGGACGAGATATCCGTACACTGATCTTCGACTCCGCTGAGCGTGATGAAACATCGGCGCTGTATCAAACGCGCTATACCCAACCTGCCTTATTCGTTGTTGAATATGCGTTGAGCCAGTTACTGATGGAATGGGGGCTCCGCCCGACAGCGTGTATTGGTCACAGTATAGGTGAATATGTGGCAGCTTGCCTTGCTGGCGTATTTACCTTAGAGGATGCATTGAAGATTGTGGTCAGGCGAGCAGGATTAATGAATCAGATGCCTGCCGGTAAAATGTTAGCGGTGGGGCTTGATGCAAAAACATTACAAGGCTATCTCAGTGAAGGCGTAACACTGTCCGCTTATAATGCCCCTGAGCTTTGTGTCGTATCCGGTGAAACTGACGCCATATTAGCGCTGGAAGGCCGTCTTGCGGAAGAAACTGAAAATAGCATTGAAGTCAGGGCGCTGCATACTTCCCATGCTTTCCACAGTGCCATGATGGATGGTTGTCTGGAGCCGTTCAGGCAGGCATTTGATGGCGTATCATTATCAGCGCCCAGATTGCCATTTATCTCTTGTGTAACAGGAACATGGATCACGGCTGAACAAGCAACATCTCCCGATTATTGGGTTCGTCAGTTACGTGAGCCGGTCTCATTCAGTCAAGGTATTGCGTGCTTGTTGTCCCAACAAATGGCATCTGCAAAAGTTCAGTCTCAAAAATCTTCATCGCCAAAAACACCGGTCTTATTAGAAGTCGGGCCGGGCAGCACTTTGGCCGGACTGGCAAAAATACAGAGTACGGGGATATCGGCATATCAACGAGTGCTCAGCAGTACACGTGGGATCAAACAAGATATTCAGGATCGGCAGTATTTATTGAATATATTGGGACAGTTGTGGCAGCAGGGGATATCTGTAGATTGGGCCGCGTTTTATCGGCAACAGAAGCGGCATCGCCTTCCTCTGCCCGGATACGTATTCCAGCATCAGCGTTACAGTCTGGATACATTGGTTGATGATGATTCATATCGTAACCCTCTTCATGCCGGCCAATCTGTACCGGCTAATGGACGACTACCACTGGAACAGTGGAGCCATCAGGTTCGCTGGAAACAGATGACCGTACCAGTGCTGGATCATGTCAGTTTGAACGGTCAGGTTTTCCTGATTTTTATGGATCGGGCCGGGATAGGAAAGCGGTTAACGACGGCACTGACACAATTGGGGGGTGAAGTCTGGCGGGTGATACAGGGCAAGCATTTCCATACCGATACCACTTCCCGTCAGGTAACGATTAATCCGCAGCACAGTGAAGACTATCAGGCTCTGGCAGATTTGCTTAAGCAGCAGAAAGTACGGGTGAATAACATTATTCATGCCTGGTCGATAACCCGTTCGCCCTCCATTGCATTGAAAACAGCGTTCACAAATTATGAATCCTTACTGCATATTGCCCGGCAATTTGCGGTGGATAGCGTTTCATCGGATAGCTTCTTAACCGATAGCTTCTCAACCGATGGAATGGAAACAAAGGATGGACTGCAAGCCGATATCTTAGAAACAGATGTCTTAAAAACAGATGCTTTAAGAACCAGCCCATCCAGCCCATTAAGAATAAACATTCTCTCTAATCGGCTGCATGTTATTACCGAACATGATTGTAATGATCCTGCCAAAGCGTTGCTCATTGGCCCTTGTCGTGTGATCCCAAAAGAATTTGAGCAGGTACAGTGTAAGAGTATTGACATTGCACTGCCCGCTACCCGATGGTCACTGCCTTTACTCAATCCCATTCACTCCAACGCGATAATGTCAACATTACTGGCGGAGATCCTTAGACAACCGGAAGGGCAGAATACAGAGCAGCAGAACGAACAAGACAATATCGTAGCACTCCGTGGCAGACATCGTTATGTCCCGTTGATTGAAACTGTCACACTGCCGGTTGCGTCGCCACCATTATTCAGACAGGGAGGCCATTACCTGATCACTGGGGGATTTGGTGGTATTGGCGCCACGATAGCGACTCATCTGGCGAGCCGTTATCAGCCTCATTTAATTTTCATTAGCCGCAGTGAATTGCCACCCGAAAATGCGTGGTCAGATTGGCTGAAAAATCATGATGCCGACAATAAACGGTCACGTCATATCCGTTTATTGCAGCAGTTACAACAGATGGGGGCTTCTGTTTCTGTCATTGCAGCCGATTTAGCGGATGCGGCCAGAGTTGGTAAAGCACTAACAGATGTTGTACTCCAGCATGGACAGATCCACGGCATTTTCCACTGTGCCGGTATCGCAGACGGTGGACTGATTCAAAACCGCCGACTCGAAGATTCGCTTCAGGTTTTCCAATCAAAAGTAGTGGGAACACAAGTATTGGATAACTGGTTTAAACGTCAACCGTTGGACTTCTTCGTCCTGTGCTCATCGTTGGCCTCTACCGTGGGATCAATGGGACAAGTCGCTTATTGTGCCGCGAATGCCTTTGAAGATGCTTATGCCTTGTCACGCCATCAACGCTGTTTAAGCAAGGAAAACTCAGGCAAGAAAAATCATACCCGTTACCTTGCCATTGGTTGGGATTCATGGCGTGAAGTCGGAATGGCGGTAGATAGCTTGCGCCAGTGGTATCAGGATGATGAGGAACAGGAAAGCATTAAACACGGTATCCTGCCGGAAGAGGGTTGCCAATTACTGGAGTCACTATTGGCACATGGTGATAGTGTTTACGCCATTTCTACCCGTGGCTTACCGTTGCCGGATATTGACCACGGCTCAGAAGAGAATACTGCGGCAGGGCAAGATCCAAATGTGGTGAAGACAAGCTCATGGCAAAGTGACGCGGCTTCCACACAGAAGTCTTCTACTCAGAAGAGCGTTACCCAGAAAACAAATGAACAGAAATTGTATCCCCGCCCGGTATTGAGTGTCGATTATCAACCGCCCCGTAATCAAACAGAAGAGATTATTGCTGATATCTGGCAGGAAAAAATGGGTATTGGTCCATTAGGCGTATTTGATGATTTCTTTGAACTCAATGGTCATTCGCTCATGGCTGTGCAGATCATCGCAAAAATTAAACAACGGCTGCAAGTAACGTTTCCCGTAGGTTTTATTTATGAACACTCCACCATTGAGCAATTAGCTGAACAGGTCAATCTGCGCAGCCGGCAGAAAACGGAAAATCTGGCAGATAACCCGGAGGGAAGGAAATGACCGCCTATACTCAGAAGCGTGAGACAGCTCTGACTGCGCATCATTCTGGAAAAAATAAAGGGAAGGGGAATTGGTTCCCGTTGGGGTATGCTCAGCTCTGCTTCTGGTTTGTCTCCACTGCACTTGGGGATACCGCCAACAATCAGGTAGGTATTTTGATTGAAGGGGACTTGCGAACAAACTTGCTGGAGCAAGCCATCAATAACCTGATTCAGTCGCATATCTCCCTGCGTACGGAAATTCTGGACTATGCACCGATGCAGCGGACTTGCCATGTCCGGGAGTTCGACTTACCTCTACAGGATCTGTCAGGGTATGATGTCGATGAGCAGGAACAGTTCATTATCAAAAATGCCCGGCAATTCCTGAATACACCATTTGACCTGAAATCCCCCCCTCATCTACGGGCACAGCTTTTCCGGCTGGAGGAATCAAAACATCTGCTGTTTTTATGTTTTCCTCACATTGTGGCAGATGGAGGCGCCATGCACCTGTTTGAACAACAACTATGGCGGTTTTATGCACAAGGGTGTCAGGGGAAGAAAAATCCGTTACGTACAGATAAAAGCATGGCAAATCAGATGCAGATTGATGAATGGGTACGCTATGAGCGGGAAATCCATCAGCGTCAGGGGCTACAGGATCTGGCTTTCTGGCGGCGTCATTTGATGGGATATTCCTATGCGCGTTTCCCCGCCCGTGACCTCAATCAGGAGAACTTTATCGATCACGAGTTCTACCTGCCGTTTCCCGATGATAGTTACGCATTGTTGAATATTCTGGCGAAACAGCACAAGGCAACGTTACAGATGGCCTTTCTGACATTGGTTGCTGAGGTTGTCCATGAAATGACAGGGCAGTCACGTTTCTCTCTCAATTCGGTGCTGGAAGGCCGGGAACAGCCCGGAAGTGAGACGCTGATGGCACCCATGTTGCGTGTCATGCCGGTGCCTATCAACATGGACAGGATCATCGCTAAAGCAACAGAACAGGGGGCGGCAACCGTCGCCTTGCTGGAACAAGTCAGGGAAAATATTTTGTGTGCTTATGATCATATAGAATGCCCGTGGAGCCTGCCTGTTGGTGTTATGGCTAAGCAGCGTTGGCACAACAGTCCCCGGCTGTATTCTCTGGCAATCCGAACAGGTAGCTGGCTCTACAGCAAAATATTCCGGCGTGCTCAACTTTACCCAAGCTTTTTGGCTGATTTTCTGTTTATGGAGCCGAGACCGCCGCAGTCCATCATCCGCCGAAACAAACACAGTGTGGAAATTTCGCAACCAACGATTAACATCAATATATTGCAGGATGCATTCAAATCTACGGTAGCTGATAACAAACCGGGTGGATTGCATCTGAGTGGCTATTGGAAAAGTGAACATCGGGAACAACAAACCTTATCCAGTCAATCAATATCCACCGGATGGGAAAATGATTCCATCAATATTTACGTCACACTCTCTGAAGATGGGAAACCAATCATGCAAATCAATTGCTGCTGTTTCAATCAAAATGGGATCACACGTTTTACCGGGTTACTGAAAGCGAAACTATCCTCCCTTTCCCAATTTATCACCATATGAGATACAGAGAATGGGTATTCAGAATCAAGAAGAGAAAGTGATTGAGTTTAACCAAGTCAAAAAACACTTCAAAGATTATCAGGCACTGAAAGGTATTTCTCTGGATGTGTATCGTGGGGAGTTTATTGGCCTGCTTGGTCCGAATGGTGCGGGAAAAACGACACTGGTTGAAATACTGGAAGGCCTGAAAAAACCGGACTCAGGCTCTGTACGGGTATTGGGAAAAACATGGCAGCATGACGCGCATTACCTGCGTCAGCGTCTCAGTGGTGTCTTACAGGAAACATTGTTTATCAATAAACTGAAAGTGGAAGAAGTTCTGACCCTGTTCGGTAGCTTCTATGGCTGTTCACGTAAACGGGTACAGGATGTTATGGAGTTGGTTGAGTTGACGGAAAAACACAAAACCTATGTGGAGGGGTTATCGGGGGGACAGCGTCAGCGACTGGCACTGGGTGTTGCCATTATGAATGAGCCGGAAATCCTGATACTGGATGAGCCTACAACCGGGCTTGATCCACGTTTCCGCCATGATACCTGGGATATTCTGCGCAAACTTAACCGGGAAAAACAGTCAACAATGCTTCTGACAACCCATTACATGGAAGAGGCTGAATACTTATGTGACCGTATTTGTATCATGAACAAAGGGGAAATCATTGCTCAGGGCAGTATGGATGAATTGTTGAAAAAGCACTGTAATGGCGACCTGATTGAACTGAGCACCTCATCTCCTGAACGTTTACAGGGATTGAGTCAACACAGCCAGGTACTGAGCTATGAGTACGATGAGAAAAAACACAAGGTTCGTATGATGATTAACGATTCTGCCAGTTTTGTAGCCTATCTTTTTGAGTTTGCTAAAAAAGTCAATGCAGATATTAATGAGTTTATGGTCAGGAGAAAAACATTGGATGATTTGTTCATGATTCTGGCAGGGAGAAGATTCCATGAATAGCGCACTGATCAATCTGATGAAAACGCAATTCCGGCAATATCTCCGTGAACCGGAAATACTGTTCTGGTCATTTGGTTTTCCGCTGTTGCTGGTTTGGTTATTAGGCGTTTCATTCTCATCTCAGGATATCCCGGAAAGGGATATCGGTATCGTCCTGCCTACAGAAATTGTAGAACAGCAGAAGATCAAACAATGGGGAGAGCAGCTTGCAGCACATGAGCACATGATCTCCGGCATTATCAATCAGGATGGAATCAAACGTGATAAATTGGTGAAGGTGAAATATCGCATTAAATATTATCCTGATCACGATGCTGTGGTTCTGGGGTTGAAACGTGGTGATATCCAGATGTTTATTGAACAGAATGCAGAAGGTAAGCGGGTTCACTACCTTGATCCACAGGACAGTAATGCACTGTTGACTTACTACCTGCTCAATCAACAGGAGGGAAAACAGGCAGACGAAAACCTCTTCATATTGGAAACACCGGGGTTACGTTATCTGGATTTCCTGGTGCCGGGATTGTTGGCGATGGCAATTATGGAAACCTGTCTGATCGCAGTCGGTTGGGCACTGGCAGAGAAACGCATTGCACGGGTAACACGTCAAATGTGCATCACACCAATGCGTAAATCCACCTTTCTGATGGCACACATTCTGGCTTGTCTGATCATCAACTTCGTTGAAATATTGATTATTTACCTGTTTGCCGAAATTTACTTCGGCATAGAAATACAGGGATCGTTTTACGCCTTTTTGCTTTTGTTGTTCACGGGAAACATCTGTTTCTCTGGTGTAGCGGTTTTGGTAGCATCCCGTGCCCGCAAAGCCCAGACGGCGAATGGATTGCTGGAAGTTTCGATTCTGGTACAGGTTTTGGTATCAGGGATCTTTTTCAGTTACAAACACTTTCCACAATGGATGGTGAGTATCGTTGAATACCTGCCGTTAACCATTCTGGCAGATAATATGCGCAAGGTATTTATTGAAGGTGGGGATCTATTACAAGTTGTGCCCGCTTCAATGGCGTTAGTTGTGATTGGGATTATCGCCTTTATATTAGGAATGCGGATTTTTCGTTGGTATTAATTGGATGGTATTAAGTTGTAGGTATACTTAAAAATAAGTGGCTGCTTTGGCAGCCGCTTGTACGTTGTACGGTCAGTGAGATGTCCAAAGGTATTGCTGTTGGTGGTTGCTTTCATGGCGGTTTCTACGGTTATCAATATCCTGCAAGGTAATATGACTGGCGAAACCTGAGGCAAGAAAAAGAATTACATCGGCAATTTCTTCCCTTCCGTTCCAGCCTGACTAAATCGGCTGGCAATGTGATAACCAATACCACTTCCTGTTCTTTATATTTGTTCTTTTGTGGTTTTCAATGTCTTATTCTTGATAGGCAGTACCATGGATTTCATCTCTCAATATAGCAATATAGATGTTTTAAGATAATTTTTTAAAAATCAAATTGATAATTAAGACGACATCATTATGACTAAGCTGAATAGTGAAGGCCTCCTGCCACGTTACTCCTGATAATACTCCATTAATTCTGTTAGCCAGTGGTTACGATTAATAAAATAAATTTGATGATATTGCAAGGAATAATCATTATTAATATCATTAGATAATGATAATCATTTTTATTTTCTGTATTCGTTGCTGATGGGATGTATCAAAGGGATATTTCATTGGTGAGCGGATATTTGTGAAGGGGATAAAGGGATGAAGTTAGTATTTCAGCCATCAGGCACGGTAGATAATTTATTATCTGCTCCTCATGTTGGCAGTGTTCTACACTGCGTGACAGTATCCCATGATTAGAAACAAATACCTTAGAACCTGAGTCTCAGCAAAGTGATAATTAACCCGATATATGGACAACCAGAATTAAGTCGGTGTCCATATATCGGGTTATGAATAATAATCTGTGATGATTTATTTAACCGAATATAACTTGCAGACAATCATTCCATGTTTCATTCTCTTCTGGAGTACCATATTTATCAAGGACATTAAAAAATTGAAATCTATTTAATAAAGCAATATAACTGAGTAAGGCATGGTTGCAAATGATTGAATCATGGATTGTCACTTTGTCCATCGAAATAAGCTCCTTAACATGTGGTAGTTGTTCACCGAGAAAATAGGGAAGACGAGGAACTATATCATTTACATAATTAATAACGACATTATCTCTAAAATGCTGATCAATATATGTAACAAATTCTCGATTCCCTGTTTTTGGACTGGCAAATAAGCATGTCCTGCCATTAGGTGCTTTATCATAGATATCTCTTATAAGGTAAGTTGCCATTGCAGCACCAAGACTGTGACCTGATATCGTATATTGACCATATGTCCCGATAAATTGTGCGATGGCGTCTGCTAGTTTGAATTGGGTGTAACCAATCTCCGTATCGTAAGGAATAATAAGTTTCAGAGATTTATATAGTTTATAAAAGCCATCAAAAACAGCTTGATCCGGTGTATCAGACCAAGGATATATATAATTTATATGTAACTCTTCTATAAATTCTGTCAGGGTTTTAGTTCCTCGGAGGGCAATAAAATATTCTCCGGGGTTAGTTATTCTCTCAGCAATATATCCATTAATAACTTTAGTTGCGGTAATCATTAATTCATTTTTATTTGTTTTGGCATTTTTTTTGAAATGAAAGTTGTTACCCAAAATATAACCTGTCAATTTCCACCCATCTCTTTCTATGCGTGGATCTGGGGGAGGTTTCGGGTCATTTGGATATTGTTCATACATACTTGCTGCATATAGAACTAACGATGCGAATTTATCAGCGGCATTTACAGAATACATAGTATATCTCCTTCATATCGGTTTTATAAAAAACTAAATGGCTAACTAAAGTATATTTAGATTTGTAGAACTTGCCTGGAATTTTGGTGAATATTTTGTATTTTCTTTGTTGGCTTTTTTTAGTTATCTTAACGAAAGCCAACAAGTTAATCCTAATTAATTAACATAGTTGTTGAATTGACAGGTGGGATTGAAAAATCAATTTCCCATATTAATATATAATTAATTAACTTGATGTTTTTTTTATATTTTATTTTTTAAATATAATGAAATTAGGATGGTTGTCTATTATTTTAAACATATTAATGTACTAAATAGTTATAAGATTATGTTAATGATTTGTCAGCCTGGAAGATAATAAATACATTAAGATAAATGATTATAAAGAGGCGGATATGTCAGCACTACATTCAATTTTTGAACTGATTAACAATGCTGTGTTACTGGAACTGAACTACCAATTCAGCATTGCACCTTTGTAATCGATCACTTCCGGGGATTTGCTCCCTTGCCGTTATGACGTACCTTGAAAACCATGGAGTATAAGTTTTTTCTCCAAAATTAATTTTTTTTACCTCAAGAATAAATAAACATTCACTAAATATTCCCTTATTTAAAATGGATATCTTAGTTATTCCTTAATTGAAAATTATACCTTCTCTCAGTATTCACCTGACTGTTATACCTTCTGAATAATAAATCAAATGTTAGTATGTAATTTATGAACTATATAATTTGTTTTATTTCTCTCTCCGTAATAATTAAAAAACACCCTGTGTTAAATAAAAAATAATGTAGACTTGAATCTAAATGACAATCAAAATTATACAGATAAATAACTGTGCTGATTTAATAGTGAGTAATAAATCATGGTTATAATTAAAATAAGAGATGAAGGGTATAAATAGTTATTCAGAGTAACTGAAATATAAAGTAACTCATATCAGTAATGGAGAACATTAACCATTAACACTGGTAAATATCAACTATTTTTGTATAAAGGAGAATGCTGAAAGATTGCGAGAATCTCTGTAGTGATGCAACGATAGATAATAACGAGACTTACTAGATTAAGTAATAATATAGGCCGGAACAGGTGAAAAAGCGTTAGGTTTCGAATAGTGGATTACATGAATACCAAAGCATGAATTGATTTAGGTTGGGTATAGAGCTGCAATCTACTCGTTTGTGTCATAGAGTGAAAGTGACTTGCGAACGGAATGCATTCGTATAATTTATTATGAGAATACCTGAAAGTGCGTTGAATTCGAATGTATATAGCCTTCATCCTTCTCAGGAGGATGTGTTTTACGAACAGGCACTTTATGAAAATAGTCCAATACACAATCTCGGTTGGTATACTTTTATAGAAAAACAGATTGATATAGCCCTTTTGCAAAAAGTGTGGAATGTATTGCATCAACATATTGATATGTTGCGTTTGCGCATATCGGTTAATTC
>NZ_CAWMEB010000420.1:0-11318 GCF_963866145.1 Xenorhabdus sp. NBAII XenSa04 | reverse complement strand
TCAACTGACCGCATAAAAAACAATCAATACACTTTCACTCGGACATTTCTTGTTAATGCGACAGAGCCCTTGCGAAATCATCTCCAGAAACTTCGAAGCATAGTCAGAAGTAATTTAATGGTTGGGCAAGACGTATTAATCCATTTGCTCAATCCGGTTTTACGTGGCTGGGCAAATTATCATCGCCATGTTGTGGCTAAAGAAACATTTGGCTATGTGGATTACCGTGTCTGGAAACTCCTTTGGCACTGGTGCTGTCGTAAGCATCAGAATCGCAATAAACGCTGGGTGAAAGATAAATATTTTCATGCAGTTGACGGAAAAAAATGCGTATTTCAAAGTGTTGATACTTGGGGTAAGTTAGCTCGATTGCTCAGAAGTAAAGACATCCCGATTAAGCGGTATATCAAGATAAAATCGGAGGCTAATCTATACGGTTGCAATGATGAGTTGTATTTCGAACAGCGCCAGATTAAGCACTGGAAGGAAAACAAACTCTATCTTGGAAAATTGTGGACGATATGGGAACGCCAACGATATCGATGTTCGATTTGTGGGCAAATGTTTAAGAATGATGAAGATTGGGATATCCATCACGTTATTCGACGAACAGATGGAGGCGGGGATGAAATTGATAACTTGGTAATGTTGCATCCTAATTGTCATCGACAACTACATGTGGTTATGTGATCAAAGCACTAACTGTTTTTTGAATAAAAGGGTTAATATAAGAACAATTTGTGTTTAAGGTTTAAACACAAATGTTCTGTATAAGCTGGTCGTACGGCAAAGTTTGAGTAGTTAGGCTGAACTAAAGCCCTCTAGTCAGTCTATTTCTTCCGAAGGGTATACAACTAAAGGAGAAAGCTGTAATGTCGCAGCCGAAAGCCCCTTATTACTATAAAACAAGCAGTGATACTTACCACTGGGAAACTAGCTGTAGTAAAAACGCTCATCCTGCGGCAGGTTGGGTAAAGACTAATGACAGACCTAGTGGTAGAGAGCAGTGTAACGAGTGTAAGGCGAAGTAATACTTATTTCGTCGTCGAAATGTAAATCTAGCCTTATAAAGGCTTGAGCCGTATGCGGTGAAACTTGCATGTACGGTTCTTAGGGGGCGGTGGTATAGTAATATACTGCTGCTACCCGACATGCTGTTCATCCTGATAATGGAATTACCCGTCCATTAGGATAAAAGTTTGAAGGCGAGCAGAAAATATCTACTCGCCTTTTTACTTTTTGCTCTTAATGAAATACAAAAGGGTATATTTATCATTGTGGTATAAGTTCCAATAACCGATGAGGGAAGAAATGCGAATTAAAATTTTGCTCGGAATGTCAGTACTGCTGCTGGCTGGTTGCACAACGAATAATCAATTAACTTCCGCTGGCTCTAATGTACGTTTTGTGGATACTCAGCCGGGGAGCGAATGCCAGCGGTTAGGTGAAGTGACTGGTACTCAGAGCAACTGGTTCAATGGTATTGGTAATGAGAGCAGCTCTATGCGTGGTGCAGCTAATGATTTACGTAATAAAGCGGCTGCAATGGGGGGAAATGTCATTTATGGTGCAAATAGTCCATCAGAAAATCTGTTGGGTAGCTTTGTTCCCCTTGATAGTAAAATGGTTGGGCAAGTCTATCAATGTCCTTAGGCATCAGTAAGAAGGCACAGCAAAAGAACATAATGCAGTTTGGGCAATGTCCAGAAAAACGTTTTGTAACACGATAATTGATCGGTTTGTTTGAATTTCTGTGCACTGCCCATTATGACATATTTTCGACGGTGAGTTTATTGAATCAGTGATGGCTGAACATCATCTTGATGGGTGAATGCTACCCTAAGCCTAAATCCAGTGGTGTTTTACTCGGTTCGCCACCTATTTCCCTTGTCAGACGCGGAACCAAATAGCCGGAGACTTTAGTCAATAGCTCCCTCATAATGGATTTTGCTTCTTCATCAGTGACAAGAAAATGTGCAGCTCCCTGAACTTTATCCAGCACATGGATATAGTAAGGTAAAATACCCGCATCAAATAACGCATTACTTAACTCTGCCAGAGTATCAGCATCGTCATTTACATCACGCAACATGACGCTTTGGTTCAACAGTGTTACTCCCGCTTGTTTCAATCGCATCATGCTATTGCGAAAAGTATCATCAATTTCGTTTGCATGGTTAATATGAGTTACCATAATCACTTGCAAATCTGATTGTGCTAAGCGGTTGCATAATGAAAGAGTGATCCTGTCGGGGATGACGACAGGTAAGCGGGTATGAATACGTAACCGCTTAATATGCGGGATGGATTCAAGATGAGTCATTAGCCAATCCAGTTCATGATCTTTTGCCATAAGCGGGTCACCACCGGAGAAGATGATCTCATTCAGCTCAGTATGCTGTTCAATATAATTAAGTGCTGCATGCCAGTTGTTTTTATTACCTTTATTATCTTGATAAGGGAAATGGCGTCGGAAACAATAACGGCAATTTACCGCGCAGCCTCCTTTGACCAGTAATAAAGCGCGGTTGCGATACTTATGCAGCAAGCCGGGAACCACTGGATGTTGTTCATCTAATGGATCAGTGGAAAAACCAGTTGGAGTATCAAACTCTTCTCGTGCAGTCAGAACCTGTAGTAATAAGGGATCCCGCGGATCGCCTTTTTTCATTCGTGATACGAATGCTCTTGGCACACGTAAAGGAAATAGACGCCGCGCCTCATTGCCTTCTTTTAATATGGTGTGCGTGCTCAGGGACAACAGTTGCAACAACTCATTGGGATCAGTGATAACATCCGTAAGTTGTTGTAGCCAGACTTCTCTGGCAGGGTGAATTTGGGTTATAATGTGTGCCATTTTTTGGCTAAGCCATTTCGTTAAAAATTAGAGGATCTCCATGGCTACTTATAGTACCAATGAATTCCGTTCAGGTCTTAAAATCATGTTAGATGGCGAGCCGTGCGCTATTCTTGACAGTGAATTTGTTAAACCTGGTAAAGGGCAGGCATTTGCCCGCGTTCGTATTCGTAAGCTGATTTCTGGTAAACTGCTGGAAAAAACTTTTAAATCAACAGACTCTGTTGAAAGTGCAGATGTTATGGATATCAACCTGACTTATCTGTACAACGATGGTGAATTCTGGCATTTCATGAACAACGAAACTTTCGAGCAGTTAGCTGCGGATGCGAAAGCCGTTGGTGACAATGCAAAATGGCTAATTGATCAGGCAGAATGTATTCTGACTCTGTGGGATGGCCGTCCTATCGCTGTTACTCCACCAAACTTTGTTGAACTGGAAATTGTTGACACTGATCCGGGCCTGAAAGGTGATACCGCAGGTACTGGTGGTAAACCCGCTACTCTGAGCACTGGTGCGGTAGTGAAAGTACCTCTATTTGTACAGATCGGTGAAGTCATTAAAGTTGATACCCGCTCTAACGAATACGTTTCCCGCGTTAAATAATCGCGTATCGTTATTTTAAAAAAACCGTAGCCTCTTCGTCTAGAGGTTGCGGTTTTTTGTTGTACTCGATTTTATTACACGTTGCGACTCTCTGATCTGGTAGTTATAATCCTGTTGCATTTCTTATCGTTATCTGGGACGACCTGGATAAACGCCATCTGATTGGGGACGGCCCCGCTTTTCATTGGATAATTTTCCATTAGAGATAAGGTGAAAAGGCATGTCTTGGTTGATACTTCTCATCGCGGGTTTGCTTGAAGTTGTGTGGGCTGTGGGCCTGAAATACACTCAGGGCTTTTCTCGCTTGGTTCCGAGTCTAATTACCATCAGTGCGATGAGTGTCAGTGTAGGGTTACTGGCTTATGCCATGAAAAACTTACCAGCAGGAACTGCCTATGCGGTATGGACAGGAGTTGGGGCTGTAGGTACTGCGATCTTCGGTATTATGGTATTGGGGGAATCTGCGAATTTTGCCAGGATATTGAGTCTTGGCCTGATTATTGTTGGTATTATTGGCCTGAAACTTACTAGCTGACTGTCAGTAAGGTTTGATGATTTGTAAATGAACCCAGCATAATGCTGGGTCTCATCTTTGCTCATTTTTTCTCATAACGAGAAGGCCATATCTCTTCCGGTGTAAGTCCTAGTGCGGCTGCTATAAGACGTTCTCCTTTTGGCCAGTGGCGTTGTAGAGCATTGGCAAGTGTTGATGATGCTAACCCGGCAGTACGTGATACTTCTGATAATGTTGTGCCTCTTTTTTTCAATTCAGCGATGATATCAGCGGAATGCCAATCTTTATTTTCCATTCTTAAGTTCTCCTGTTACCTGTCATTTTTCAATTAAAAAGAAATGAATTAATAGTAGACTATGAGTCACACATAATAACATAACTAAGATTTAAATGTGACTCATAGTCCGTGGTCGGATAAGTAACATGAATCGATACTTATCGGATGAAAACATCGAACAACATCAAATCCGTTTTTGGACAAAGAATTAGATATCTCAGGAAGGAAGCTGGGATGTCGCAGGAGGCTTTTGCCGATAAATGTGGTTTGGATCGAACTTATGTCAGCGGCATTGAACGTGGTGTCAGAAATCCTACCCTAGAAATTATTTATGTCATTGCGAATGGATTGCAAATTGAGTTGAATGAACTGTTCAGTTTTGAGACTTCCGTCACTCCTAATTAAAATTTCTACAAATTATCTCATTAGTCATGATTAAGAGACTGTCTAAACTCTGTGGCTTAAAACCACCTTTGGGCTTCGTGAATTATATGCCCAAAGGTGATATTAAATATAGTGCATGATGTTATCAGAGCGCTGTCTCCCCAATATTGTTTAGGGCATCAATGATCATCTGCCAAAACTTGTTTTGATCCAGCTTTACGGCAACTTGAGTATGGCAGTCTTCTGGGGGAGGAGCGCGGAAGTCAGCGACTGTCATACCTGTCGTTAAAGCTCCTGTCATCTCGATATTTACGGGGACTTTTTGAGTAGTCATAACTGTAGGGTCAATGACATAAGCAACTGCACAGGGATCATGGACTGGAGGATACTTGAAGCCTTGCCATATCCGATAACTTTCTCCATAAAACTCCAGTGCATCCAATACGAACTGAGCTGGACGTGTTTTTATCCGGGCGATTGCCTCAAGTACTTCTGGGGTTGCCTGAGCTTGATGGGTAAGATCTAATCCGACCATTGTTAGTGGCCATTTTTCATTAAAAACAATGTGAGCAGCTTCAGGGTCGATCAAGATATTAAATTCAGCAACAGCGCTCCTGTTACCTATATGGTAACCACCTCCCATTAATACAACTTCTTTTATTCGTTCGACAATGTGGGGTGCTTTTCGGGCAGCAAAGGCGATATTAGTCAAACCTGCCGTTGGAACTAACGTCACGCTTTTAGGTGGATGTTCCATGATGATATCAATGATCAAGTCAACTGCATGCCGGGGGTCCAGTTTTATTACAGGCTCAGGTAATTCAGTGCCATCCAGACCGGTTTCTCCATGAATATCAGGTGCCGTTTTGATCTCTCTTACCAATGGGCGATGGCATCCCGCAGCAAACGGAACATTGTGGATATTAGCGATATGGGCAATGGAAAGCGCATTACGGGTAACTTTATCTAAGGTTTGGTTACCAACAACGGTCGTCACAGCTAAGAGTTCAATATCGGGGTTTCCATGGGCAAGCAGCATGGCAATGGCATCATCGTGACCAGGGTCACAATCGAGGATAATTTTCTTAGGAAGCATATTTATTCCTTTTACGGTACCTAAAAATTACGGTGCTCAAATATACATATCAAGAATAATTCACCATCAGTAAAAATTCTTCTACTGACCATCACAAAATGACATGATAAAAATCATAACTTATTAATGATAACTTTAATTATTGTGATTTAATTAACATACAAATAACAAATAATTTGAGCATTTCTAATGTATATGATTCATATATAGGGTAAATGTTTGTGTATGAGCTTTTCTTATTTTATTAATACATTAATAATTTATTTTCGTATCCTTTTGTTATCCAATTGAATAACAAATGTTACCGGAATAAACGATTTTAAATAAATGCGATACGTGTCCCTGAATAGAAAACTGTTGGCAGTGCATATCAGGGAAAGGACTGATGCTCACGGGGTGTAATATGAACAATCAGATCGATTCATTAACATACTATGCAGCAACCAAAAAATATGACCTTCGCTTTCCAACATTGACAGAAGATCTGGATGTTGATGTCGTTATCATTGGTGGTGGATTTTCTGGTGTAAATACTGCACTGGAACTGGCAGAAAAAGGCATTACCAATATCGCGATTTTGGAAGGAATGACTCTGGGATATGGTGGAACAGGGCGCAATGGCGGGCAAGTTATGACTGGCATTGGTCATGATTTAGATCGGATTAAACACCATGTCGGTAAGAAAGGTCTGGAGACAATATTTAAAATCAGCAACATGGGGACTGGAATTATTCGTGACCGGATCGCCAAATATGATATTAAGGCGGATTTCTGCCAGGGTTATAGTTACCTGGGTTGTAACTCCCGACAAGAGAGGACACTGCGTGGCTGGCTGAAAGGATTTCGGGAAGCTAGTCCTGATGAAGAGATTGAACTTTATACTGGTTCAGAAGTTAAGAAAGTCATTGGTTCAAATCTTTACACGTCTGCCTTGAAACATATGGGCGGAGGGCATGTTCATTCATTGAACCTATTGTTGGGCGAAGCCAAAGCGGTCACAGAGTATGGTGTCAAAATTTTTGAAAATAGCCAGGTTTTGAGTGTGGAATATGGGCCAAGGGTTACCGTTCATACAGCAATGGGCTCTGTGCGGGCAAGCAAAATGCTATGGGCGTGCAATGCTTTTCTGAATGGTCTTGAACCAACCATTTACAAAAAAACGATTAATACTTACGCATTCCTGTTAATGACAGAAGAACTCTCAGATGAACTGATAGAAAAAATCAGCCCGATCCGTGGAGCATATAGTGATATCAACCCTGTTATCAACTACTACCGGGTCACCAAAGAGAACCGATTGTTATTTGGTAGTGCGACAAGATATTTCGAATATATTCCTTCGGATTTAAAAGAATGGAACCGCAAGTGGATGCTGGATGTTTATCCCTACCTGAAAGATGTGAAAATTGAATTAGCCTGGGGTGGACCTATGAATTGTAGCGCCAATCTCTTCCCGCAAATAGGTTCCTTGCCAAAACATAACAACGTGTTCTATGTCCAAGGTTATTCGGGTTTTGGTGTGACGCCAAGCCATATTATCTGCAAGGTACTGGCAGAAGGTATGAGTGAAGGCTCTGAGCGCTATTCACTGCTAAGTTCTATCCCCCATTCTAATATTATCGGCAAAGATAAATTGAGGCATTTGCTTCTTTCTACCGGAAAGATTTGGCATCAAGTGTCAGGCTATTGGAAAGGGCGCCGTTAGTGTTATTGATTTTTCGATTTTCACTATTTTTGCACATGAACTTTTTTGCACAATAAATTCTGAAAGGTAAAAGTCATGATAAAGTCGTTATTGTTAGATAAAGCACTTCCTGAACTAATGCCGATTGGTAGTGTCACCAATCTTGGCTCTATTGTTGTAGAAGGCGATCCACAGGCAAGCAGTGCAATGATACACGGAGAGCCAACGGATAACCTGACTTGCGGTATTTTTGCTTGTACCAAAGGGAAATTTAAGATGGTTTATCCCTTTGATGAAATGGCAACTGTTTATGAAGGCTCCGTAAAACTAACGGATGTTAAAACAGGGGTGATAGTCGAATACCACGAAGGTGACTCATGGTTTGCGGCGAAAGGTACCGAAGTCTTGTGGGAAATCACCAGTGAACGCTTCGTTAAACACTATATGGCATGTGTCAATGCTCAGGTTTCAGACTGACAAGAGGGAAATATAATGAGTGAAATCACTCTGCTAGAGTCCGTTACAGCGTTTTTGCAACGTTCTCATGGCCATTATATCAATGGACAAGCTGTTCGTGGTCAGGAAGGCAACACCTTTTCGGTCATCAACCCGGCATCTAATGAGGTGATTGCTATTGTCAACCGCGGAAGTCAGGCAGAAGCTAATGCCGCTATGGAGGCTGCATCAACGGCTTTTCATGGTTCATGGGCACAAACTTCTCCTATGGAACGTGGCAACTGCCTGATTCGATTGGCGGATTTACTGCAAAAATATAGTGAAGAACTTGCCCAGCTTGAAAGTCTGTGTTCAGGAAAAACTATTCAATTATCACGTATGCTGGAGGTTGGTACTTCTGCTGAATACTTGCGCTACTTTGCCGGTTGGTCGAGCAAAATAAGCGGTGAAACACTGAATGTTTCATTGCCATCGTTCAAAGGGGAGCAATATACCGCCTTTACCCGTCGTGAACCTGTTGGTGTGGTAGTCGGAATTATTCCGTGGAATTTCTCGATTATGATCGCCATTTGGAAACTGGGAGCGGCATTGGCCTGTGGTTGTACGATTGTTCTGAAACCCAGTGAATATACTCCCTTAACTATGCTGCGTGTAGCAGAACTGGCGAAAGAAGCCGGAATTCCTGATGGTGTGATCAATATTGTCAATGGTTCTGGTACTGGTGTGGGTGCGGAACTACTCGCCCATCCACTATGTGCTAAGGTCACTTTTACCGGATCAGTTCCTGTTGGCATGTCGATTGGTAAATCTGCTATGGAGCATGGTCGTTTGCTCCGTACGACGCTGGAATTAGGTGGTAAAAATGCAGCAGCTTTCTTGCCAGATATGTCTGTAGAGAAAATTGTTGAAGGAGTATTAGAAGCTGGTTATGTGAATCAGGGGCAAATTTGTGCGGCGGCGGAATGTTTCTATATTCCCTCTATTCACATGGATGCGGTTTTGAAGTTACTTTCTGAACGTTTGTCTGCGATGAAGATTGGTTCTCCCCTTGATGAAACAACAGAGATGGGACCTTTGGCAAACAAAGAGCATTACGAAAAAATTCTGTCTCTGTTTGAAAAAGCACGTCAGGAAGGGAATGAAATCATATATGGTGGACGTGCACTGGAAGGGAAAGGTTTTTTTGTTATGCCAACCGTAATCCGTGCGAAAAGTGCCGAAGATACGTTAATGAAAGAAGAAACGTTCGGCCCAATAGGGGCTTTCCTCAGTTATGATAATGAGGAAGAACTGATTGCCATGATGAATGCAACGCCATTCGGCCTATCTGCCAGTTTATGGACAAACGACTTAAGTAAGGCAATGCGCATGATCCCGCGTATCCGGGCGGGTATTTTATGGATTAACATGCACACGTTCCTTGATCCCGCAGTTCCATTTGGTGGTATGAAATCCTCAGGAATTGGTCGTGAGTTTGGTAAGGCATTCATTGAGCATTACACAGAACTGAAATCGGTCATGATGCGGTACTGATAGCAACAGGCAGTTATATCTAACAGATTTCAGGTTGTTTCACTGGGAGTGTAAATGAGGCAACCTGAAAAATATCGAGCCTAATCGCCGGGCTATTTCTTGCAATTTGCAGGTATGTCTATAGTGACAATACATATTGTAAGAAATTGTCATAAATGTGTTATCAGCCTTTCACAATAATGTCACATTGAGCGTTCACTATTCGGGGAATAAATTCATATTCATGGTGTTTTGTTTAATTTTCCTGAAAGTAAGGAACACTCTATGTTTTATCGCCACATACCCTCCCGTAATTACACAAAAAGCTTGCTATCTCTTACTATTACCCTATTTATTATCGCTATATTCATGTCAGGAACCTGTTTATCTGCACGAGCCAGTAATACAGATAACATCGTGGCAGGATCCCGTTTAGCTCATGGAGATATAACCCAGTTCGGCGGTGCCCGCCGTCTTGCCGAAGACCAAACGAATGCTCTTAAGACAGCATTGAATAATAAAAAAGCGAAGAATGTTATTTTGTTTATCGGTGATGGTATGGGGGATTCTGAAATCACATTAGCCCGCAATTATTCACAAGGCGCTGGTGGTTTTTTTAAGGGAATCGATGCTCTGCCTTTTACTGGCCAATACACGCATTACTCTCTGAATAAAAAAACAAAAAAACCAAACTATGTCACGGATTCTGCGGCTTCTGCCACTGCATGGTCAACAGGGACGAAAACCTATAATGGTGCGTTGGGCATTGATGTTTTTGGTAAAGCACATCAGTCATTACTGGAGTTAGCAAAGAAAAACGGAAAAGCGACAGGAAATGTTACGACTGCCGAAATTCAGGATGCTACGCCAGCCGCGCTGTATGCTCATGTCACAAACCGTAAATGCTATGGGCCACAAGAAACCTCGGAAAAATGCCCTATCGATGCTTTAGAAAACGGTGGTAAAGGTTCTATCACGGAACAGCTTTTAGTTGCGCGTCCCGATATTACTTTGGGGGGCGGTGCTAAAAGTTTTGAACAACAATCGTTATCCGGCGTTAATAAAGGAAAAATTCTGAAGCAACAAGCCCTGGAACAAGGGTATCAATGGGTAACAGATATAAAGTCATTAAATGATATTCAAGAGGTCAATCAGAAAAAACCCCTGTTGGGATTGTTCAATGATGGAAATATGGGTGTGATCTGGGAAGGGCCAAAAGCGGTTTATCATGGCAACATTAATGAAGCGCCAGTGAAGTGTAAAATTAACACTCATCGCAATTCCGCTGAACCCACATTGGCACAACTGACCGAAAAAGCGATTGATTTATTGAAAACCAATAAGAACGGATTCTTCTTACAAGTGGAAAGTGCTTCAATTGATAAACAAGATCATGAAGCTAACCCTTGTGCCCAAATTGGGGAAACAGTGGCATTAGATGAAGCTGTACAAGTGGGTTTGAAATTTGCAAAGCAATATGGAGATACCTTAGTTATTGTTACGGCTGATCATGCCCATTCCAGCCAGATTATTGAACCCGATGTTAAATCCCCCGGATTGACCCGCTCATTGATTACCAAAGATGGTGCAGTCATCACGGTAAGCTATGGCAATTCAGAAAAAGGCAAACAAAACCATACCGGAACACAATTACGTGTTGCCGCTTATGGCCCTTATGCAGCCAATGTTGTTGGTTTAACTGATCAAACCGATTTGTTCTTTACCATACGTAATGCGATGGGATTGTTGTGACGTGTAGCCTGTTTGCTGGCTTGCGTTGTTTAGGTCACTTTCATTTTTGAGAATAACTGGGATGTATTAAGGAATAAAACCAAAAAAAGAACGGAGAAAAAGCGAGAAAATATGAGACAGATAAGAGATGAGCAGATAAATATTAACAGTGGTGCGAAGGGGGGGACTTGAACCCCCAC
>NZ_CAWMEB010000419.1:0-45787 GCF_963866145.1 Xenorhabdus sp. NBAII XenSa04 | reverse complement strand
ATTCCCGTCGTAGCCACCATTTAAAAATTCAGTTGGGGTATCGCCAAGCGGTAAGGCACCGGATTCTGATTCCGGCATTCCCAGGTTCGAATCCTGGTACCCCAGCCAGATTTTTCAAAGTGTTAACTGAATTGACAACCACCGATAGGTGGTTTTTTTGTTTTTCTGCCACTAAATCTCCCCTATATCTTCATCAAACAGCACTTAATACACGTTATTAAAAATGGCAGGTCATTAGAGTAAGCAATAAATACTTGCCGAAGTCCCATTTCGGGACTACCACGAAGATTATGAAAATAATATCCGTTGCATCACTGAAAGCGTTTTGGGAAAAATTACATGGAAGTCAATTTGGGCTAACGGAGCATTTGCAAAAAAATGCTCCTATCCAAACATATTCGATAAAGAAACAACAATCACACGCCCAACGCATATTTTAGCGCCAGTTTTTTCATCACACCTGAACGTTGTGCTGCCATCAATGCCAGATTACGCATGGTTTTCAAGCCCGGCAAATTATGGCTGAATACCGTATGAAAGAGATCCATTCCTGCCTGCATGACCAAATTATCCGGCATTCTGCGACATTGATAGCGTTTCAGAACTGCCAAAGACTCCCACTTTTCATGCAAGTCCTTAGCATTGATCAATACATTAAGCAAAGTATCAACATCCCGATAGCCCAAATTAACCCCCTGCCCCGCCAATGGGTTAATAGTATGAGCGGCATCTCCCAGTAAAACCAAACCTTCACGTACATAATCGTTGGCATGATGGCGCATCAAAGGAAACGACCCTGTGACAACCGGTGTTACTTTGCCTAAACGGGCTGGAAATGCCTGAAATATTTCCCGTTCAAGTTGTGTCATTGACATCGCTTGTAACTGGCGAATACGAGCGGGAGAGTCATACCACACTAATGAAGCCCATTGTTCAAACAATGGCAGGAAGGCTCTAGGGCCGGAAGGAAAAAATTGCTGCCATGTTATATCTTGCTGAGGCTGTTCAGTTTTGACTGTAATCAGCATACACGACTGACGATATTGCCATCCCCTACTACCGATACCAGCCAATTGCCGAACCTGCGAGCGGGCACCATCGGCACCAATAATTAAACGTGTGTTCAATTCCGTACCATTAGCCAATTCAACCCGCCATGTTTTATGATCACGTTGCCGATACATCGATTTCAATGTAGCTGGACAGAAAAGCGAGAGATTGGGATGCTGTTCAAATTCCTGCCACAATGCCAACTGCAAAACACGGTTTTCTACCATGTACCCTAATTCCGGTAAACCAAGACTTTCTGCATCGAAAATCACGTTGGAATCATTCTGTTCCCAGGTTTCCAGAGTCCGATAAGGTGCACTACGCATCTGTAAGACATTTTTCCATGCCCCTAGCTGTTTCAATAAATCCACAGAAGCACAGCTAACCGAAGAGACACGAACATCCGGTTCATGAGCTGCATGATAAGGTTGTGGTGTCTGGTGTTCCAATAATGCGACCCGCCAGCCTTCTTGTGCCAACCCCAAAGCCGTTGCTGCACCAATCATGCCTGCACCAACGACAACAATATCGAATTTTTGTTGTGGATTATTCATATTCATCACATTATTAACCTCTTGATTAAAAGTGTACCGGAATTTTCCCTTTCCGGCTGCGAATATCCGGTGTTACAGTCTGGTCACTGGTGTCTCAAATGACTACAATAGCCAGCAACATTATGATGCTAAATACACTGTATTCAATACGCAGATTCAATACACTACGCTTTCAGTGTTGATGCATTATTTCACTGAAAACACCGGATACACAAAATGTCGACGATAAAAAAACTGTATATCAAAACCTGGGGCTGTCAGATGAACGAATACGATTCATCCAAGATGGCCGACCTGCTGGAAACCACTCACGGTTATCAGTTAACCGATGTCGCCGAAGAAGCAGATATCTTACTCCTGAACACATGTTCTATTCGTGAAAAAGCACAAGAAAAAGTCTTCCACCAACTCGGACGCTGGAAAGGGCTGAAAGATAAAAACCCTGAAGTCATCATTGGTGTCGGTGGTTGCGTCGCTTCTCAGGAAGGAGATTACATCCGCCAGCGTGCACCTAGCGTTGATATTATCTTCGGACCACAAACCCTGCACCGTCTGCCGGAAATGATTAATCATGTAAAAGGCACCCGCAGCCCTATTGTTGATATCAGTTTCCCTGAAATCGAAAAGTTCGACCGTTTGCCAGAGCCGCGAGCTGAAGGCCCGACTGCATTCGTTTCTATCATGGAAGGCTGTAATAAGTACTGCACATTCTGCGTTGTTCCTTACACCCGCGGGGAAGAAGTCAGTCGTCCTTGCGATGATATCCTATTTGAAATTGCCCAACTTGCGGCCCAAGGCGTGCGTGAAGTTAACTTGCTCGGCCAGAATGTTAACGCTTACCGTGGAGCAACATTTGATGGGGATATCTGCACATTTGCAGAATTACTGCGTCTGGTTGCGGCTATTGATGGTATCGACCGTATACGCTTCACCACCAGCCATCCTATCGAATTTACTGACGATATTATCGCCGTTTATGAAGATACACCGGAATTAGTTAGCTTCCTGCATTTGCCCGTCCAGAGTGGCTCTGATCGTATTCTGACCCTGATGAAACGCGCCCATACCGCACTGGAATACAAAGGCATTATTCGCCGCCTGCGTAAAGCACGCCCTGACATTCTCATCAGTTCTGATTTTATCATCGGTTTCCCAGGCGAAACACAAGACGACTTTGAAAAAACGATGAAATTGATTGCCGAAGTTAATTTCGACATGAGTTTCAGCTTCATTTATTCAGCACGTCCGGGAACGCCTGCGGCTGATTTGCCAGACGATGTGAGTGAAGAAGAGAAGAAACAACGCCTGTACCTGCTCCAGCAGCGTATTAACCAACAAGCCATGAGCTATAGCCGCGCCATGCTTAGCAGCACACAGCGCATTTTGGTTGAAGGCCCATCCCGCAAAAATATCATGGAGCTTTCTGGCCGTACTGAGAACAACCGTGTGGTTAATTTCGAAGGTACACCTGATATGATTGGTAAATTTGTTGATGTCGAAATTGTTGATGTTTATGCCAACTCCCTGCGTGGTAAGGTGATCCGTACCGAAGATGAAATGGATTTACGTATCCATGAATCGCCTGCGTCAGTGATTGCCCGTACCCGTAAGGAAGACGAAATCGGCGTTGGCATTTATCAGCCCTAAAAAATAGGTCAACTTTAACAAATAGGCCAGTCTTGACAGGCCCTAATATAGAGATAATCAGTGACACAGATAAACCCACAAGTAGCAACACAAGAGATTTTTCTGGAACCCGCAGACAATCAGAGACTAATGAGCCTGTGTGGCCCACTTGATGACAATCTGAAACAACTTGAACGTCGTCTGGGAGTCGAGATCAACCGCCGCGACAATCGTTTCAAATTGGTGGGCAAACCACTGTGTGTCAGTGCAGTAACAAGCATATTGCGCCACCTTTATGTCGAAACCGCACCTGTACGTGGCGTGATACCGGATCTTGAACCTGAACAGATCCATCTCGCAATCACAGAAAGTCGCGTACTGGAACAGTCAGCAGAAAGCGTACCTGCCTACGGCAATGCCGTGAATATCAAAACCAAACGGGGTGTTGTAAAACCCCGTACTCCTAATCAGGCACAGTATATTGCCAATATCCTTGACCATGATATTACATTTGGGATCGGGCCAGCAGGAACAGGTAAAACCTATCTGGCCGTTGCCGCAGCAGTTGATGCACTGGAGCGGCAAGAAATTCGCCGGATACTTCTTACCCGTCCTGCGGTTGAAGCCGGAGAAAAACTGGGATTCTTACCGGGTGATCTGAGCCAGAAAGTTGATCCTTACTTACGTCCACTTTACGATGCCCTGTTTGAGATGCTGGGTTTTGAAAAAGTTGAGAAGCTGATCGAAAGAAATGTTATTGAAGTCGCTCCATTGGCTTATATGCGTGGACGAACACTCAATGATGCTTTTATTATTCTTGATGAAAGTCAGAACACCACCATTGAACAGATGAAAATGTTCCTGACTCGTATTGGCTTTAACTCTAAGGCAGTGATTACTGGTGACGTAACCCAGATCGACCTGCCAAGAGGCCAGAAATCGGGTCTGAGCCATGCAATGGAAGTCTTGTCGGAAGTTAACGAGCTGAGCTTTAATTTCCTCCATAGCGAAGATGTGGTCCGCCACCCTGTAGTTGCCAAAGTGGTTATCGCCTATGAAGCATGGGAAGCTACAGAGCAAAAACGTAAACAGGCGCTTAACGAAAAACGCAGACAGGAAGCGCAATGAGTTCAGTTATATTAGATTTACAAATCGCGTGTGAAAACCCAACAGGACTTCCTGAGGAAGTCCTTTTCCAACGCTGGCTGGAAAGCGTTTTGCCACAATTTCAGGCTGAAAGTGAAGTGACAATCCGTGTGGTTGATGAGGCAGAAAGCCACGAATTAAACCTCACTTATCGCGGGAAAGACAAACCAACCAATGTGTTATCCTTCCCATTTGAAGCTCCGCCCGAAGTGGAACTGCCCTTACTCGGTGATTTGATTATATGCCGTCAGGTTGTTGAGAAAGAGGCAAAAGAACAACAAAAAACTGTTGAAGAACACTGGGCACACATGGTAGTTCACGGCTGTCTCCATCTACTTGGATATGACCATATTGAAGATGAAGAAGCGGAAGAAATGGAATCTCTGGAAACAGAAATCCTAAAAAAAATGGGTTATCCTGATCCTTATCTTGCGGAAAAAGAATAACCCCTAAGAACATTTTTATGTTAAACATTACGATCCGTAGCCTATAGATTTCAGGATGCAGCCAATAAAGCTGCCACCTGAAAGACGACAGGTATCTAACTTTAATTAATGAGGAATTTTAATTAAAACGCCATGAGCGACGACCATCCTTCTAGTAACGATAACCCTAGTCCTAAGAAAGGCTTTTTTGCACTTCTTAATCAGATTTTTCACGGTGAGCCGAAAAACCGTAACGATTTGGTTGAACTGATCCGTGATTCTGAGCAGAACGACCTGATTGACCCTGATACCCGAGAGATGCTCGAAGGGGTAATGGATATTGCTGACCAACGCGTGCGTGACATTATGATCCCGCGCTCACAAATCGTTACCTTAAAACGCAATCAATCTCTGGACGAATGTCTGGATGTGATTATCGATTCGGCACACTCTCGCTTTCCTGTGATCAGTGAAGATAAAGATCACATTGAAGGCATCTTGATGGCAAAAGATCTTTTGCCATTTATGCGTACGAATGCGGAGCCTTTCAGCATTGATAAAGTGCTGCGTCAGGCTGTCGTGGTGCCAGAAAGTAAACGGGTTGACCGACTGCTGAAAGAATTCCGTTCTCAACGCTATCATATGGCAATTGTTATTGATGAATTCGGCGGTGTTTCCGGCCTTGTCACGATTGAAGATATACTTGAATTGATTGTGGGGGAAATTGAGGACGAATACGATGATGATGAAGATAACGATATTCGTGCCTTGAGTCGCCATACTTATTCAGTGCGAGCATTGACTCAAATCGAAGACTTTAACGATGTTTTCAGTACTAATTTCAGCGACGAAGAAGTTGATACCATTGGTGGGTTGGTTATGCAGGCATTTGGTCATCTGCCTTCCCGTGGAGAATCCATCAACATCAATGGCTATCACTTCAAAGTAGCAATGGCAGATAGCCGGAAAATCATTCAGGTTCATGTCAAAATACCGAATGATGCTGAAGTTCCTGGCCTTGATAAAGATTAATAGGATCTGGATGAACAAAGCCTCATTAATGAGTTGCCAGCGGCTGCGTGCTTTGCTGGCACTTTTCTTCGGAGCCAGTGGAACACTGGCTTTTTCACCTTTTGACTTCTGGCCCACAGCTCTTGTTTCTCTCTGTGGTCTGCAAATCCTGACACTTAACCGGACTACCCGACAAGCGCTCTTTATTGGCTTCTGCTGGGGCCTTGGCTTGTTTGGTAGTGGCATAAACTGGGTTTATGTCAGTATCGCGAATTTCGGAGGCATGCCAACCGCCATTAATATCTTTTTGGTGATCCTGCTTTCCGCTTATCTCGCTCTTTATCCCGCCCTGTTTGCCGGGCTGCTTAACCGCTTTTTCCCGACCTCAAATGGGATGAGGTTAATCATCGCCAGCCCTGCATTATGGCAATGCACTGAATTTTTGCGGAGTTGGGTATTAACGGGTTTTCCGTGGCTACAATTTGGCTATAGCCAGATTGATGGTCCCTTGAAAGCAGTTGCCCCGATTTTCGGAGTAGAAGGTATCACTTTCCTGCTAATGATGAGCAGTGGCTTGTTAGTTTTTGCTGCCATTCATAAAAAACGCTCATCTGCCATCGCTGCCATTATCTTTTTACTGCTGCCGTGGCCAATGAGACATTATCAGTGGTATACCCTGATGCCGGAAAAATCAACCGATGTAGCACTGATACAAGGCAATATTCCTCAGGAAATAAAATGGGATCCCTCCGTATTGGGGAAAACCCTGGATATTTATCTGGATCATAGCCGACCTTTTATCGGCAAAGTCCCTATTATTATCTGGCCAGAAGCGGCTATACCTGATTACGAGCACAATCAAAATAATTTTCTGACCAAGCTGGATACTCTACTCAGGCAACATAACACTAGCCTGATTACAGGTATTCCCGATGCACGTCCTACACTGGATGGATACAAATTCTATAATAGTATCATTGTGTTAGGGGAAAACACTCCTTACCAATATCCGGCGATTAGCCGCTATGACAAACATCATCTTGTTCCATTTGGTGAGTTTGTTCCTCTGGCATCATTACTGCGCCCATTGGCTCCTTTCTTTAACCTGCCAATGTCCTCTTTCAGCCAGGGAAATTATATCCAACCTCAGCTTTCTGTTGCGGGACACGAAATTACCGCCGCAATCTGCTATGAAATTATTTTGGGCGAACAAGTCCGTGATAACTTCAAACCCAATACAGAGTTTCTGCTGACTGTTTCCAATGATGCCTGGTTTGGACGTTCTATTGGGCCGTGGCAACATTTCCAAATGGCGCGTATGCGTTCCCTTGAACTGGGCCGTCCTCTGTTAAGAGGGACAAATAACGGAATTACAGCGGTAATCAAACCCGATGGTTCAATACAAGCCGAAATTCCACAATTTACTCGTCAAGTTTTGGCAACTAAAGTCACACCAGCCAGCGGTATTACACCTTATTTCCGATTCGGTAATTGGCCAGTCTGGGGAATAACCATCTTGTTTATTTTATTCGGTTTGATAAGCAACCGTCGCCAAATCTAGCTAATTTTTTAGCAATATTCCAGAAAATACCCAATATAAGTCCAGAAGTTTAATTTATTAACTGGACTTATATTTTTTACGTTCTCATCTTGATAACCTCAATAAATATTACCCATCATATTTAATATCAAAACATAAATACTTTTATAAAAGAAAAAATTAAATAATACCCAAAATAAAATAGTTAATCCTAAAAAGTAGAAACTGTGAACAAGATTAAAAATTCTTCACCTCAAAATCACACTTAAACAAAATTGTTTATTTTTAGTGCGAAGTGGCTCGCGAAATGAAAACATATGGTTTAAAAAAAGTAACATTATGAATTATTTTTTTACAACCCATACACAAAATAATTCAAAAAATCGTTTTTATAAAAACAGAAGCACCAATATGTGCAAGCAAACCCAACTTTGCGCAAAGCAGTTTGTAGAAAACCCATTGTACACAACAAACTGTACAAAATAAGTTGCGCAAAACAACCAAATGAAGGAGCTATGTATGCGTAAATTGATGTTAACCATGATGTTGCTTAGCGCAGTAGGGGCTGTCCATGCTGAGGAATTGACTGGAACATTAAAAAAAATCAAAGACAGTGGTGTTGTTGCTGTCGGACACAGAGAATCTTCTGTTCCATTTGCTTACTATGATGGTAAACAGAATGTTGTCGGTTACGCCCAGGACTATTCCAATTTAATTGTGGAGGCAATTAAGAAAAAAATTAATGTGCCCAACCTGCAAGTTAAGCTGATCCCTGTCACTTCTCAAAACCGTATTCCATTGCTACAAAATGGTACTTTTGATTTTGAATGTGGTTCAACCACTAACACCCCTGAGCGCCAAAAACAAGCTGCGTTCTCCAATACCATCTTTATCGTCAACACCCGCCTGCTGACTAATAAGGATTCAGGGATCAAAGGATTTGACGATCTGACTGGAAAAAATGTCGTTGTAAGTGCAGGCACAACTTCTGAAATATTGTTGAATAAACTTAATGACGAAAAGAAAATGAAAATGCGCATTATTAGTGCAAAAGATCATGGCGATTCATTCCGTACGCTGGAATCAGGCCGCGCTGTTGCCTTCATGGTTGATGATGCACTACTGGCAGGCGAACGGGCAAAAGCAAAAAAACCTGATCAGTGGATTATCGTCGGTGAACCCCAATCCAAAGAAGCTTACGGTTGTATGATGCGCAAAGACGATCCTCAATTCAAAAAGTTACTGGATGACACTGTTGCAGAAATACAAACTTCTGGTCGGGCAGAAAAAATGTTTGATCGCTGGTTCAAAGCGCCAATTCCACCTAAGAATTTGAACCTGAACTTCACTCTGCCAGACGAAATGAACGCTTTGTTTAAAGCACCAAATGATAAGTCTCTAAATTAATAAACCGAAGATCCCGATTTTATTGGCACGACGGGTATGAGGTAGTCGTTCCCTACCTCATTTTTTTTATGTTTCAGGGAGCATGCGTATGTCAGTTGATTGGAATTGGGGCATCTTTCTGCAAGAAGCCCCTTTTGGTAATACCACCTATCTTGGGTGGATCATTTCTGGATTGCAGGTGACAATTGCTCTTTCTATCTGCGCCTGGATTATTGCTTTTATTGTCGGTTCGTTTTTCGGCATTCTTCGTACTGTTCCGAATAAATTTCTGGCAGGGCTAGGAACCTGTTACGTTGAACTGTTCCGTAACATTCCTCTTATCGTCCAGTTTTTTGTATGGTATCTGGTTGTACCAGAATTCCTGCCTAAAGACCTGAGTCATTGGTTCAAGATGGATTTGGATCCCAATATCCAATTTTTCCTTTCTTCGGTAATTTGTCTGGGGCTCTTCACTGCGGCCCGTGTATGCGAACAGGTTCGTGCAGCCATTCAATCACTGCCACGAGGACAAAAAGCCGCAGGGCTGGCAATGGGTTTGACCCTGCCACAAACCTACCGTTATGTCCTGCTACCTAATGCCTATCGTGTCATTACGCCACCAATGACATCAGAAATGCTTAATCTGGTGAAAAATTCCGCGATTGCCTCAACCATCGGTTTGGTAGATATGGCAGCACAAGCAGGAAAATTACTGGATTATTCAGCGCATGCGTATGAAACATTTACAGCAATCACTCTGGCATATGTTGGTATCAATCTCGTTATCATGTTTGCAATGAGTATGCTTGAGAAAAAAATACGGTTGCCGGGCAACATGGGGGGACGATGAGAATGTATCAATTTGACTGGAGTTCCATTATTCCTAGCCTTCCCCTGTTGTTAGACGGGTTAATCATCACTGCTGAAATTACCATAATAGCCATTATCATCGGTATTGCCTGGGGAACGGCTCTGGCAGTTATGCGACTTTCTTCCATTAAGGTACTGAGCTGGTTTGCCACCTTATATGTCAACCTTTTCCGCTCTGTACCACTGGTAATGGTATTGTTATGGTTTTATTTAATTGTACCTAACTTAGTCCAAAACGTTCTAGGCATATCACCAAAAACTGATATTCGTTTAATCTCTGCAATGGTAGCGTTCTCGCTCTTTGAAGCAGCCTATTATTCCGAAATTATTCGGGCTGGTATTCAGAGTATTTCCCGTGGTCAGTCATCTGCGTCATTAGCACTGGGAATGACGCATATGCAAAGCATGCGTCTGGTCATCTTGCCACAGGCATTCCGTGCGATGATCCCATTACTGCTAACACAAGGCATTGTATTATTTCAGGATACCTCTCTGGTATATGTATTGAGTCTGGCCGATTTTTTCCGTACAGCAGCCAATATCGGTGAGCGCGATGGCACACAGATTGAAATGGTTCTGTTTGCCGGTTTTATTTATTTTGTGATTAGTTTTTCCGCTTCCATGCTGGTTAACTATTTGAAGAAAAGGATTATTTAATGATTTCCCTGAAAAATGTATCCAAGTGGTATGGCCAATTTCAGGTTCTGAATGACTGCTCAACTGAAGTCAAAAAAGGCGAAGTCGTGGTAGTCTGTGGGCCTTCTGGTTCCGGTAAATCCACGCTGATAAAAACAGTCAATGGCCTTGAAGCTGTCCAGCAAGGTGAAATTTGGGTAAACGGAACAAACGTGAATGATAAAGGCACAAATCTGGCTCAACTACGTTCCAAAGTTGGCATGGTGTTTCAACATTTTGAACTGTTTCCCCATCTGTCTATCATAGACAATCTGACACTGGCTCAGGTCAAGGTTTTAAAGCGTGATAAACAAGCTGCGACTGAAAAAGGCTTAAAGCTATTAGAGCGTGTTGGATTGGCAAATCACGCCAATAAATTTCCTGCCCAACTTTCTGGTGGGCAACAACAACGTGTCGCCATCGCCCGTGCGCTTTGCATGGATCCCATCGCCATGCTGTTTGACGAACCGACTTCCGCCCTTGATCCAGAAATGATCAATGAAGTTCTGGATGTTATGGTTAAACTGGCTAACGAAGGAATGACCATGATGGTTGTTACCCATGAAATGGGATTTGCCAAAAAAGTTGCCCATCGTGTTATCTTTATGGATGAAGGCACTATTGTCGAAGACAGCAAGAAAGAAGAGTTCTTCGCCAACCCTCAATCAGAACGTGCCCGTGATTTTCTGGCGAAGATCCTGCACTAATTTACCTCTGTCGGCGGATAATACGTTACCGCCGACTTTAAACCATGACTAAATTCAGTAATTTTCCGTGTTCTTCCTATAACAAGTGTTGTTGCCCCAATTCCTATCCGCTATGCTATGTCATCCTAAATTTCATAAACAAACACGCTCGCTAAAAGCGTAGCTTTATTACTCACCATAGGATTATCGGTGCCATGCAAGAACAATATCGTCCAGAAGACATAGAGCAACAAGTCCAGCTTCATTGGCAAGAGAAGCAAACTTTTAAAGTGACCGAAGACAGCAGCAAAGAAAAATACTATTGCCTGTCTATGCTACCTTATCCTTCTGGCCGACTACATATGGGCCATGTTCGTAATTACACTATTGGTGATGTGATTTCCCGTTACCAGCGTATGCTTGGCAAAAACGTACTACAACCTATCGGTTGGGATGCATTCGGCCTGCCAGCAGAAGGCGCTGCAGTTAAGAACAAAACCGCACCGGCTCCGTGGACTTATTCCAACATCGAATACATGAAAGGTCAGCTGAAAATGCTGGGATTCGGTTATGATTGGGATCGTGAAGTCACAACCTGTACACCAGAGTATTATCGCTGGGAGCAGTGGTTCTTTACTAAGTTGTATGAAAAAGGACTGGTTTACAAAAAAACCTCTGCTGTTAACTGGTGCCCAAATGACCTGACAGTTCTGGCAAATGAACAAGTTATTGATGGCTGCTGCTGGCGTTGTGACAGCCAGGTAGAACGCAAAGAAATCCCACAGTGGTTTATTAAAATCACCGATTATGCAGAAGAACTGTTAAATGATCTGGATAAGCTGGAAGACTGGCCTGAACAGGTTAAAGTCATGCAGCGTAACTGGATCGGTCGTTCTGAAGGTGTCGAAATCACCTTTGATGTCGCTGATAGCCAAGAAAAACTGACCGTTTATACTACCCGCCCAGATACCTTTATGGGAACGACCTATGTTGCCGTAGCCGCAGGTCATCCCCTGGCAAAACAAGCTGCGGAAAATAATCCAGAGCTGGCTGAATTCATCAATGAATGCCGTAATACCAAAGTTGCCGAAGCAGACATGGCAACTATGGAGAAAAAAGGCATGTCAACCGGTATGTCCGTCATCCACCCATTAACCCATGAACGCATCGCTATCTGGGTTGCTAACTTCGTACTGATGGAATACGGCACAGGTGCTGTTATGGCAGTTCCAGCCCATGACCAACGCGATTGGGAGTTTGCCACTAAATACAACCTGCCAATGAAAGTGGTTATTCTGGATAACGATGGTAACGTACCAACGGTTCAGGAAGCGGCTGTCACCGATAAAAATGCTCTGGTTAATTCCGGTGAGTTCAGTGGATTGAGCCACGAAGAAGGCTTCAATGCCATCGCAGATAAGCTGGTTGAGATGGGCGTTGGCAAACGCAAAGTTAACTATCGTCTGCGTGACTGGGGGGTTTCTCGTCAGCGTTACTGGGGGGCACCAATTCCAATGGCAACACTGGAAGATGGTACTGTTGTACCTGTTCCTGAAGATCAACTGCCAGTGATCCTGCCAGAAGATGTTGTGATGGATGGCATTACCAGCCCAATCAAAGCTGACCCTGAGTGGGCAAAAACCACTATCAACGGCCAGCCAGCTCTGCGTGAAACCGATACCTTCGACACCTTTATGGAATCATCATGGTATTACGCACGCTATACCTGCCCGGATTACGACAAAGGTATGCTTGATTCTGCCGCCGCTAACTATTGGCTGCCAGTGGATCAATATATCGGTGGTATTGAACACGCTATCATGCACCTGATGTATTTCCGTTTCTTCCACAAATTGATGCGGGACGCAGGCCTGGTTAATTCTGATGAACCAGCAAAACGTCTGTTGTGTCAAGGCATGGTTCTGGCTGATGCTTTCTATTACATCGGCAGCAACGGTGAAAAAGTTTGGGTGTCACCGGCCGATGCAATTATTGAACGTGATGAAAAAGGCCGCATCATAAAAGCAATGGATCAGGCGGGTCATGAGTTGATCTATACTGGCATGAGCAAAATGTCAAAATCCAAAAATAACGGTATCGATCCACAACTTATGGTTGATAAATATGGCGCAGATACCGTTCGCTTGTTTATGATGTTCGCTGCACCACCAGAGCTGACTCTGGAATGGCAAGAGTCTGGTGTGGAAGGGGCTAACCGTTTCCTGAAACGTGTATGGCGTCTGGTTCATGAGCACGTTAATAAAAACGCAGACAAAGGCGAACCTCAGCTGTTGGATATTGCTAACTTGACAACAGAGCAGAAAGATTTGCGTCGTGATCTGCACAAAACGATAGCTAAAGTTACTGATGATATCGGTCGCCGCCAGGCATTCAATACCGCAGTTGCCGCTATCATGGAACTGATGAACAAACTGACCCGTGCACCACAGGAAACAGAGCAGGATCGTGCTCTGATGCAAGAAGCGCTGACAGCAATTGTGCGTATGCTTTCACCTATCACTCCACATGCTTGTTTCGTTATGTGGAAAGCGCTCGGTAATGAAAGTGACATTGATGTTGCCGAATGGCCGCAGGCTGATGAACAGGCAATGGTTGATGATACTAAACTGGTCATCATCCAGATTAACGGTAAAGTCCGTGGACGCGTTACTGTACCGGCAGATGCGACAAAAGAGTACGTTCAGGAGATGGCCACTCAAGAATACAGCGTAACGAAATATCTTGAAGGCGTTGGTATTCGTAAGGTCATCTATGTTCCGGGCAAATTGCTAAATCTGGTCGTTGGCTGATATTAGCTGATAATGGGAGGCCATTCTTGTGATAAAAAGCGTGGCAGTAAATGTGATAGGAAAGAATATGCGGCATCGTATTTTCACGTTGTTGCTGGGGTTAGCGGTGCTGGTCACCGCTGGCTGCGGTTTTCACCTTCGTGGCACAACACAAGTACCAAAAGAACTTCAGACGTTACAATTAAGTTCAAGTGATCCATACGGACCATTGGCACGAGCAGTACGCCAGCAATTACGTCTGAATGACGTCAAAATTGTTGAACAGGCCAGTGCCTCTGTTCCGATCCTGAAACTGTTAGGTTCAAGTGAAAACAAAGACACTGTATCAGTATTTCAGGATGGTAAAGCAGCAGAACGTCAGCTAGTACTGAATGTTGATGCACAAGTTCTGATGCCGAATGGCAGCATCTATCCATTGCAGGCAAGGGTTGATCGCGCTTTCTTCGATAACCCATTGGAAGCCCTGGCAAAAGATGCAGAAAATGAACTGGTTCAGCAAGAAATGCGTGAACAAGCTGCCCGCCAGCTTATACGCCAACTGCTGACAGTTCAAAGCGCAGAACAGCTAAAATCGGCTAAAAAACAGCAAGCAGCAACTACGCAAAAACAATGATCAGACTCTATCCTGAACAACTTCTTTCGCAGCTCAATGAAGGGCTGCGAAGCAGCTACCTGTTATGGGGCAACGAACCGTTGTTGCTACAGGAAAGTCAGGACAACATTCGTAGAGTGGCTGAACAGCATGGCTTTGTAGAACATTTCTCGTTTTCATTGGATAACCATACCGAATGGGATGAAATCTTCAGCCTATGTCAGTCACTCAGCCTTTTCGCCAGCCGTCAGTCAATTACTTTGTTATTACCTGAGAATGGCCCCAATACGGCAATGGCCGAACGTCTGACCAAACTTTCTGAATTATTGCATGAAGATATTCTGTTAATACTGCGTGGGCATAAACTGACCAAAGCACAAGAAAACAGCGCCTGGTTCAAAGCAATTGGAAAGAATGGTGTCTATGTCAGTTGCCTTAACCCGGAACAAAATCGTCTTCCCCAATGGGTGGCACAACGCGCTAAAAGTATGGGCTTGTCACTGGAAGATGAAGCTAACCAATTATTATGCTATTGCTACGAAGGCAACCTGCTGGCACTGTCTCAAGCATTAGAACGCCTTTCATTACTCTACCCCGATAATCGGCTAACTCTTCATCGAGTTGAAGACGCAGTCAATGATGCGGCACATTTCACTCCTTATCATTGGGTTGATGCTCTGCTGGCAGGCAAGATCAAGCGGGCATGGCATATCCTGAAACAACTACGACAAGAAGATACCGAAGCAATTATTTTACTCCGCACGATACAGCGGGAACTTATGCTGCTGTTGACACTTAAGCGTCAGGAAAAAACGACACCGTTGAAGACACTGTTTGATCAACATAAAGTGTGGCAAAACCGCCGGACGCTTCTGACAACGGCATTACAGCGGCTGTCATTACAAGATCTACACTCGGCTATATATTTGTTAACCCAGATGGAACTGTGCATCAAACAGGATTATGGCCAATCGATTTGGGCTGACCTGGAAACACTTTCTATGCTGTTACTATACGGAAACACCCTCGGAAAAACGCACGGAAAAATATTACCAGAGAGCTTTTTGAATGCTTCATACCACTAATTCATCCTTAAATTCACCGATTATTCATGCGTTATTTGGTGGCACTTTTGATCCTATCCATTATGGCCATTTGCTCCCGGTGGAAGCATTAGCGAAACAAGTGGGTCTTAAGCAAGTTATTTTGTTACCTAATCATGTCCCACCGCACCGTCCTCAACCCGAAGCGTCTCCTCAACAACGGTTGGAAATGGTGTATCTGGCGGTACAGGATAACCCGCTTTTCACAGTTGATACTCGGGAATTACAACGTCAGACACCTTCTTACACCATCGAAACATTGAAATCATTCCGTGAAGAAGTTGGGGAACGATGTCCATTGGCATTCATCATAGGACAAGACTCTCTGCAATCTATCCATACATGGCATCGCTGGACAGAATTATTGGATATCTGTCATCTATTGGTCTGCTCCCGTCCAGGATATGCAAAACAATTGGCAACCCCAAAAATGCAGAAATGGCTTGAACAACACCAAGTTGATACTCCAGCCCCATTAAGCCAGAAATCACATGGTTATATTTACCTGGCTGAAACTCCGTTATTAGACATTTCAGCAACTGATATACGTCAGCGTCATCAACAAGGTTTGAACTGTGATGATTTACTGCCTCCATCAATACAAAATTATATTGATTCACGTAAGTTATATAGCTGATAGTTAAATCATTATGGGATTTCCCCGTTGAGCTGCTTACGTTTATAGAGACGGACATGCTATTATTCTACGTTACACAACTAATTTGATGAAATTAAGGTGATCCTTTTGCAAGGCACAGAACTACAACAATTTATTATTGATAAACTTGAAGATTCCAAAGCACAGGATATTGTTTCTATAGATGTTCGAGGAAAATCCAGTATTACAGACTGCATGGTTATCTGCACTGGTACATCAAGTCGCCATCTGATGTCAGTCGCAGACAATCTTGTTGATGACTGCCGTAAAGCGGGCATCATGCCTCTGGGTGTCGAAGGGCAAGGCATTTCAGATTGGATCGTTGTTGACCTCGGCGAAGTGATGGTACATGTCATGCAGGAAGACAGCCGTCGCATGTATGAACTGGAAAAACTCTGGAGCTGAGTTTGAAGTTACAACTTGTCGCTGTAGGAACAAAAATGCCGGACTGGGTGCAGACCGGCTTTACGGATTACCTGCATCGTTTTCCCAAAGACATGCCATTCGAATTAATTGAAATTCCGGCTGGGAAACGAGGCAAAAACGCCGACATCAAACGTATTCTGGAAAAAGAAGGCGAACAGATGCTGTCGGTTGTCAATAAAGGCAATCGCATTGTTACACTGGATATCCCCGGATCTCGTTGGGATACTCCCCAGTTGGCACAACAACTTGAACGCTGGAAACAGGACGGCAGAAATGTCAGTTTGCTGATTGGAGGCCCGGAAGGTTTAGCGTCTGCCTGTAAAGCCGCCGCAGAACAAAGCTGGTCTCTTTCTCCACTGACTCTTCCACATCCTCTGGTACGGGTTTTGGTTGCCGAAAGCCTGTACCGGGCATGGAGCATCACAACTAATCACCCTTATCATCGGGAATAAATTAGGTAATCTATCACCGTGAGTTCTGGTAATGGGATGAAAAAGAAACGAACCCCTTTTCGCGATCATACGGCTGAATCAGCCCTTTTTATACGCCGCGCGCTCGTGGCGTTTGTCGGCATTATCCTTTTAACAGGGGTTCTGATTGCCAATCTCTATAATCTCCAGATCACCCGCCACGAAGATTATCAAACTCGCTCAAATGGGAACCGTATTAAACTTGTTCCCATTGCCCCAAGCCGGGGGCTCATTTATGACCGTAACGGCACACTACTGGCAGCTAACCGTACGATTTACCAGTTGGAGATTGTACCCCAAAAAGTTGCTGATCTTGATAAAACCTTAAATGAGTTGCGTTCCATCATCGGGTTAACCGATGAAGATATCGAAAATTTCAAAAAAGAGAGGCTGCGCGCACGCCGCTTCACCTCAATCCCCCTGAAAACATCACTGACTCAGGTGCAGGTTGCCCGATTCTCTGTCAATCAATATCGCTTCCCAGGGTTGGAAATCAAAGGATACCAACGTCGTTATTACCCTTATGGTTCTGCCCTCACCCATGTCATCGGTTATGTTTCCAAAATTAATGACAAAGACGTAGAGCGACTCGACAAAGAGGGAATTTTGCCGGATTACGCCGCGACTCATGACATCGGCAAACTAGGTATTGAACGCTATTACGAATCTGTTCTACATGGAAAACCCGGTTATGAAGAAGTTGAAGTCAATAACCGTGGTAAAGTTATTCGCCAGTTACATGAGCAACCACCACAAGCGGGCAAAGATATCTATCTATCAATAGACTTAGAGCTACAAACTTATATTGAAGAGATACTGACAACCAGCCGCGCAGCAGTTGTTGTCACAGATCCCCGTACCGGCGAAGTTCTGGCAATGGTATCCAACCCAAGCTATGACCCCAATCTGTTTGTTGATGGCATTTCCAGTAAGGATTATAAAGCTCTGCTCAATAATCCCAACCGCCCATTGATTAACCGTGCAACACAAGGTGCTTACCCTCCCGCCTCAACAGTAAAACCTTTTATCGCTGTTGCAGCACTAAGTAGTGGTGTCATCACAAAGAATACAACCATCAATGATCCAGGCTGGTGGCAATTGCCTAACTCTAATATGAGTTATCGTGACTGGAAGCGTTATGGGCATGGTCTTTTGAATGTGCATAAATCCCTTGTTGAATCAGCAGATACCTTTTTCTATCAGTTAGCCTATGATATGGGTATTGATAGGATCTCCAACTGGATGACAAAATTTGGTTTTGGTCAATTAACCGGTATTGACTTGAAAGAAGAGGCGGCGGGTAACATGCCGACCCGAGAATGGAAACAAAAACGTTATAAAAAACCGTGGTTTCAAGGAGATACGATATCTGTTGGCATTGGTCAGGGATACTGGACGGCCACACCTATGCAGATGGTAAAAGCCCTGATGATATTGATTAATGATGGCGAGGTAAAAACACCGCATTTTTTACTGGGAACACGGGTAAATGGTGACATACATCCTTATCAGCCTCCTGTCAGTGAGCCAATCGGAGATATTCATTCTGGGTATTGGGAGATTGCCAAAGATGGCATGTATGGTGTCGCTAATGCCCCCAATGGCACAGCACGCAGATTTTTTGCTGGTACTCCTTATAAGGCCGCAGTAAAAACCGGTACGGCGCAGGTGTTCAGATATGAAACCTATAATGCGAGTAAACTCGCAGAGCATCTGCGGGATCATAGGCTAATGATTGCTTTTGCTCCTTACGATAATCCAACCGTTGCGGTTTCCATTATTTTGGAGAATGGAGGAGCGGGGCCACCTGTTGGCACTATTGTGCGCCAAATTCTGGATCATATTCTAATCAGGAATAATACAGGCACTTCATCTACTGAGTCAGCGAATAAAAGTAGAAAATCGTCTACAGGAGAACCCGTTGGCGAAAAACCATCTACCCAAAAACCCGCTACCAGAACATAAGCTAATTGAGTAATGCTATGACAGAATCGCAGAAAAAAGTTCCTTTCTGGACCAGAATACATATAGATATCCCGCTGCTACTCTGTATTCTGGCACTGCTGGCCTATAGTCTTTTCATTATGTGGAGCGCCAGTGGACAAGACATTGACATGATGGAACGTAAAATCGGGCAGGGGCTCATTGGCTTAGTGGTCATGATCGCCCTGGCTCAAGTACCCCCTCGCATATACGAAAGTTGGGCACCTTATCTTTATATTGTCTGTGTCATGCTACTCATCTTTGTTGATGTTTTCGGTCAAATAAGTAAAGGGGCTCAGCGTTGGCTGGATTTAGGCATTGTACGCTTTCAGCCATCAGAAATTGCCAAAATCGCTGTCCCTTTGATGATTGCACGCTTTATAAATCGTGACCTTTGCCCTCCTTCCCTGAAAAATACTGGAATAGCCTTAGTATTGATATTCTTGCCTACTCTGCTTGTCGCTGCACAACCTGATTTAGGTACATCTATCCTGATAGCGACTTCCGGGTTGTTTATCCTGTTTCTGGCAGGAATGAACTGGCGGTTAATTGCTATTGCCGTTTTACTGGTTGCCTGTTTCCTGCCGATTTTATGGTTTTTTTTAATGCATGATTACCAACGAGCCAGGGTCATGATGTTGTTAGATCCAGAAAGTGACCCTTTGGGTAAAGGCTATCACATCATTCAATCAAAAATTGCTATTGGATCAGGTGGGTTATTTGGAAAAGGCTGGTTACAAGGCACACAATCACAATTAGAGTTTTTACCTGAACGCCATACCGACTTTATTTTTGCTGTCTTAGCGGAAGAATTGGGATTGATCGGTGTCCTTGTTTTATTGGCACTTTACCTATTAATCCTCATTCGCGGCCTGTTTATCGCTGCCAACGCACAAAACACCTTCGGCCGTGTCATGGTAGGGGGACTGATATTGATATTGTTTGTCTATGTCTTCGTGAATATCGGCATGGTTAGCGGTATTTTACCTGTAGTTGGTGTACCTCTGCCCCTGATTAGCTACGGAGGTTCTGCGTTAATTGTCTTAATGGCGGGATTCGGCATTATCATGTCGATACATACTCATCGCAAGTTATTATCCAAAAGTCTATGAGGAAGAAATTTCATGCGTCAACAATGGCTTATTCTTAGCATAGTGGCTGTACTGATTTCAGGCTGCACAACAAACAATGAAAGAGGCGCTTCTTCTGTTCCGCCAGTTCCGACCCGTGATGTATTGGGAGCTGAGCCTGTATATGAGCCTTACCATCCAAGTGCTAACCGGGATTACAGCAGGGATGGAGAAAACTATCATATCATTCAGGATCCTGCCCAATTTACTCAAACAGGCTATGCCAGCGTATTGGGTGAAGAAACGAATGGAAAATTGACAACAATTGGAGAACGAGCCAGTCCTTATGCATTGACGGCTGCTCACCCAACACTTCCAATACCAGGCTATGTACGCGTCACCAATTTAAGCAATGGGCGCATGATAATCGTCAGAGTTAATGATCGCGGTCCCTACAATAAACCAGGAAAAGTGATTGAATTATCACGAGCTGTTGCCGAACGGCTGAATTTGATGCCGCAAAGTCGGGTGAAACTGGATGGCATTCAGGTTGCTCCTGATGGTTCGCTTTCTGGTTTAGGGACAGCGGGTTCAACTATTGTCAAACAAAGCTATGCTTTACCTGACAGGCCTGTCCTTAACTCTCCATCAATGGGAGTTGTCACAAACATGACGCCGGATTCTCCTGAACAGAATAATTCAAACCAAAATCTGTCTGGAAATAAAGAAAATCAACCTCCTGTACCATCAGAGAAAACAATCCCTGAATCAGCCTCAGCCACTTCATCTAGTTATATGGTACAAGTTGGTGCTGTCAGTTCTGAACAAAAAGCCAAAGAATGGCAGCAATTATTAAGCCAACACTTTAATGTACCGGGACGTGTGACCCAATTTGGTAATGTTCATCGTGTTCAGCTAGGGCCTTTTAGTAGCCGTCAGCAAGCAGCACAAATGCAAAAAAAATTAACTGACCAAATGCACCAATCTTCCTTTATTGTTGCCCCTTGATTACATTGTTTTCTGATTAGTCTGCTCCCTGCTGATATTTGTTCTTCTGATTAATATCAGCAGGGAGAAAAAACCAAGTAAAAAAATGCAAATCTTCATCTCTTCCAATTTTGTTTAATGTCACGCTTTTTGTCATTTGTTATTATGTGGTTTACTATCAATGCTTCTCTCACGGATGTTATCTAATCAATCATGAAATACATAGTTACTTCTCGTATAGTTACTTCCCGTATAGCTACTTCCCGTTTTATTAAAAATGCAGCCCTGAGTCTTGCTCTGGTCACCAGTGTTTCTGCATTCGCTAATACGGATGATAATTTCAAAACCATGATCCCCGGAGTGCCGCAGATCGATGCCGAAGCCTATATTCTGATTGATTACAATTCAGGAAAGATATTGGCCGAAAAGAATTCAGATGTCCGTCGTGATCCTGCCAGCCTGACCAAAATGATGACCAGTTATGTTATTGGGCAAGCCATCAAATCAGGGAAAATTGGACCGAATGATATCGTTACGGTAGGTAAGGATGCCTGGGCAACGGGAAATCCTGTATTCAAAGGCTCTTCTCTGATGTTTTTGAAGCCCGGCGATCAAGTTTCCGTCGCTATGCTGTCCCGTGGTATTAACCTGCAATCCGGTAATGATGCTTGTGTAGCAATGGCGGACTACGTAGCAGGTAGTCAGGATGCGTTCGTCAGTCTGATGAATAAATATGTTCAGAGTTTAGGACTGAAAAACACCTATTTTCAAACTGTTCACGGTCTGGATGCCGAAGGCCAATACAGTTCTGCCCATGATATGGCGTTGATTGGTCAGGCATTGATCCGCGAAGTACCGGATGAATATGCCATCTATAAAGAGAAAGAATTCACTTACAATAACATCCGCCAGCCCAACCGCAATGGTTTGCTATGGGATAAAAACTTGAATGTGGACGGCATCAAAACCGGCCATACTAGCGGTGCTGGCTATAACCTTGTTTCCTCTGCTACTGAAGGTAACATGCGCCTGATTGCTACGGTAATGGGTAGCCCAACATTCAAAGGCCGTGAAACTGACAGTAAGAAACTACTGACCTGGGGTTTTCGTTTTTTTGAAACTGTCTCACCACTACGAGCAGATAAAGAATTTGCTTCTGAACCGGTCTGGTTTGGCGATACTGATAAAGTCCAACTGGGTGTCGAGAAGGATGTTTATCTGACTATTCCTCGTGGTCGCCTGAAAGATCTAAAAGCCAGCTATGTATTAAATAGCAATGAACTACATGCTCCTCTCGCCAAAGATCAGGTAGTCGGCACAATCAATTTCCAACTTGATGGTAAAACGATCGAACAACGCCCATTAGTCGTGATGCAGGAAGTAAAAGAGGGTGGTTTCTTTAGCCGTATTTTCGATTACATCCGATTGGCATTCCATCACTGGTTTGGCTGAAACCTTGAAAGCTGAGCATTGAACCTTATATTAATATAAATTGTTGGAAAATAATCACGCCACGGCAGAATCTTTCATTCTGCCGTGGTTAATAAATCAGGAGCGCCCATGAAAACAAAATTAAATGAACTGCTTGAGTTCCCTTGCTCATTCACTTACAAAGTGATGGGCTTAGCTCAACCTGAGCTGGTGGATCAAGTTATTGAAGTGGTTCAGCGCCATGCGCCGGGCGATTACTCCCCAGCAGTGAAACCAAGCAGCAAAGGTAATTACCACTCTGTTTCTATTACTATCAATGCAACTCATATTGAGCAGGTTGAAACGCTGTATGAAGAGTTGGGCAAACTGGAACTGGTACGCGTAGTATTGTAATGAATAAGTAATGTTGTAATGAATAAATAGTACCGTGATAATTTCTACTTCTGCAAATTCCACTTCTATAAAAAATCGCTGACAAAAAGTCAGCGATTTTTTCAGCTTCCTATTCTCACCTGCCGCTGCAACAGCATAATGAAATAAGGCACACCAATGAAAATAGCAATGGTGGTACAGAGGGAAACGCTATCAGTACCCTATACTAACGCCCCAGTCAAAAACGCCAGAACGCTTTCGAGCACAAAATCAGAATAGGATAAATTTCCAGTCTTCCCAATAACATAGCTGCACACATCATCCATTTCGCCACAACATCGAGATTGCCAAAACCTTGTGCTGTCTCACCATAACCGACTCCCATGTTATTGATACATGCGGCAACCGTGGCAAATGAAGTTACCAGATCATATCCCAGAAGATTCAGTGCCCAAATAAAGAAACAGCTGCAAAAAATATACAAGAAGAAAAAGCCCCAGACGGAACGAAGTACCCTTTCCTGCACTGGTGATTTACCTACTTTAATCGTTGAAATGGCGTTCGGATGAATAAGCTGATTAATCTCACTGAAACTTTGTTTTGTCAGGATCAGAAAACGCAGCGCCTTAATACCTCCACAAGTCGAACCAACACAGCCACCAAAGAAACTTATCGCCAATAACAGCAACATCGTGTGAGGTGGCCATTGTGCATAATCTGAAGTTGCCAAACCATTGTCTGTCATCATCGAACTGGTCATGAAAAAACCATGCACAAAAGCATCTTTCAAACCATACATTCCAGAACGGTACAACTCCAGCCAAATAATACAAATCACGATGAAAAGTACCAGCAAGAAGAATTGAAACTCGGCATTTTTCAGTAAGGGTTTAATGCTTCTTCGTGTCAGGACAACAAAATAGAGGGTGAAGTTAACCGCTGATAATATTGAGAAAATCCCTCCCACCATTTCAATAAGGGAATTATCATAATAGCCAAGACTTTCATTGCGGGTCGAAAATCCCCCCAAAGAGACCGTTGATATTCCATGGCAAATGGCATCAAACCAGGACATCCCGGCGGCCCAGAAGCTGAACGAGCATACTCCACCTAACAACAGATAAACTACCCATAAACTTTTGGCACTATCTGCAAGGCGAGGGGTTAATCGTTCCTCTTTAAACGGTCCGGGCATCTCTGATTGATAAAGCTTTACACCACCAATACCAAGTAACGGCAAAATAGCTACGGCAAGCACGATAACGCCCAAACCGCCGATGAAATTGAGCTGAGCTCGGTAATAAAGAACAGACTTAGGCAGTGAAGAAACATCATTTAGTACTGTTGCCCCTGTCGTTGTAATACCAGATACACCTTCAAACATGGCATCCACAAGATTGATATTCAGATTCTTATCCAGTACGAAGGGCAAGGCACTGAGCAACGAAAAAAGTAACCAAAATAAGACGATGATAAGGAACCCATCTTGAGTACTGGGTTGTGCTTTAGTTTTTCGGGTGAAATACCACCCAACACCTCCAAAGATCATTCCAATAATAAACGTTTCGAAAAACGCAAAAACACTTTTTTCTTTATAAAACAAAGCGACAAAAACAGGCAGCAACATTGAGAGGCTGTATAGGAGCACCAGAGAACTGCAAAGATGCCCAACAATCAGGAGTTGGTTTTTTCTGATCATCTGTTAGCTCAAACAGAAAACAAGGGGGAAATCGTCGAAATATATAACTATGATAATATAGAATCTAAACATATTCGTCTAATTAACATTATTATTGCGTTAAGGCATTCTCTAACTGGAGAGAATCCCTTTAGAGCGTTATACTGGCGGGCAATTTTTGTTAACTGATGATGAAACTTCCATTGCAACATAACACCGTTATTTTACGCCAGTTGGGTATTCAGCCTTACGAGCCGGTTTCTGAATCCATGCACCAATTCACCGAGCAGCGTACAGCGGAAACCCCCGATGAAATCTGGCTTGTCCAGCATGAAAAAGTGTTCACACAGGGGCAGGCAGGTAAAGCAGAACATGTGCTTGCACCGGGTGACATTCCTGTCATTCAATCCGACAGGGGAGGCCAAGTCACTTATCATGGGCCTGGTCAGCAAGTCATGTACGTTTTGATCGACTTAAAAAGGGCCAAAATTGGGGTTCGTCAGTTAGTCACCGCAATTGAAAACACCGTTATCGAGTCATTAGCTCATTTTGGCGTTGAGTCTTATGCCCGACCAGATGCGCCGGGGGTTTATGTCAAAGACAATAAAATTTGTTCATTGGGATTACGTATCCGAAAAGGGTGTTCTTTCCATGGCTTGGCATTAAATATTGCAATGGACTTACAACCCTTTTTGCGCATTAATCCATGTGGTTATGCAGGCATGCAAATGATTCAGCTCAGTGACCTCGTAGATGGGATCACTGTTGAAGATGTACAACCCATTCTGGTACAAAAATTCTGCCAGATCTTAGGATTTCAACTCACCGATGAAAGATGATATAATTTTTTAACATTTTTCAAAAAAATTTGAATACACTTATTGCTCCGATGAATTTGGCTTAATAATCAAGCAATAAATAACAATCTGAAAAATATAACTGGAACCAGCACGATTATGAGTAAACCAATTCAGATGGAACGTGGTATCAAATACCGCGACGCAGATAAGATGGCTTTGATCCCTGTTAAAACAGTGGTCACAGAACGTGAAGCACTCTTGCGTAAACCTGAGTGGATGAAAATCAAACTTCCTGCGGATTCCAGCCGCATTCAGGGAATCAAAGCGGCAATGCGCAAAAATGGATTGCATTCCGTCTGTGAAGAAGCCTCTTGTCCTAACCTTGCCGAATGCTTTAACCACGGAACCGCCACTTTTATGATCCTGGGTGCCATTTGTACACGCCGCTGTCCGTTCTGTGATGTGGCACACGGGCGACCAAATGCACCAGATGTAAATGAGCCGGTTAAACTTGCGCAAACTATTCAGGATATGGGTCTGCGCTATGTTGTTATCACATCTGTTGACCGTGATGATTTGCGTGATGGTGGGGCTCAACATTTTGCCGACTGTATCACTGCGATCCGTGAAAAAAATCCATCAATCAAAATTGAAACACTAGTACCGGATTTCCGTGGCCGTATGGATCGTGCACTGGAAATTCTGACTGCAACACCTCCCGATGTTTTTAACCATAATCTGGAAAACGTGCCACGGATGTATCGTCAGATCCGTCCAGGTGCGAACTACAACTGGTCATTACAATTGCTGCAAAAATTCAAAGAGGCACACCCAGATATTCCGACCAAATCAGGTTTGATGGTGGGTTTGGGAGAAACTAATGAAGAAATTTTAGAAGTGATGCGTGACTTACGTAGTCACGGGGTAACTATGCTGACATTGGGGCAATATTTGCAGCCAAGTCGCCATCACCTGCCAGTCCAACGTTATGTCAATCCGGCTGAATTTGATGAAATGAAAGAAGCAGCATTAGAAATGGGCTTTACTCATGCAGCTTGTGGGCCATTTGTTCGTTCTTCTTACCACGCTGACTTACAAGCCAAGGGTATGGAAGTCAAATAACTGGGACCACTACTGATGAATCTTATTCTCGCTGTATTTATCGGTGGTGGTTTTGGCAGCGTCTTACGTTGGTTTATCGGCCTCCGCCTGAATAATGCCTCATCTCCTATTGCCATTGGTACTCTGACGGCTAACTGTATTGGAGCATTCATTATCGGGTTGGGGCTGGCCTATTTCAGCAAAACAACACATCTTGCTCCTGCCTGGAAGCTCATGTTAACAACAGGGTTCTGCGGTGGATTGACAACTTTCTCTACATTTTCTGCTGAAGTGGTTTATTTATTACAAGCAGGAAAAATAAGTTGGGCACTAAGCACCATTCTGGCAAATGTTATCAGTTCATTATTAATGACTGCCCTCGCGTTTACCTTAATAAATAAACTCTGAACTAAGCAGAAATTTAAAAAACATAAAAAACCCGTTATAAAAACGGGTTTTAAGAATATGGGATTAGAAATTAGATCGCGACAACGTTTGCAGCAGATGGACCTTTCGCACCCTCAGTGATTTCAAATTCAACTTTTTGGCCTTCAGCCAATGTCTTGAAACCGTTAGACTGAATGGCGGAAAAGTGTACGAAAACATCTTTACTACCATCTTCTGGAGTGATGAAACCGAACCCTTTAGATTCGTTAAACCACTTAACGTTACCTTTAATTTTAGACATCAAACTTACCTTTAATAAAAAATACACAAACTCCGTGTTACATACAGTACAACAAATAATATAGTTCACTGTCTGCAACCTAGATCACGAAACATATAACAAAATGTACAAAACGCACGTTTTGTTTAATTTCATTAATTTATTCTATACCCCAATCGTCATTTCACAAATTAATTGGAGTTTCATTCTAGATTGGTTTAATTTTCGTCTTTTTTTTCTTCTCATGCTCCAGCAACCACTCCTTAATATTAAGCCCGCCTGTATATCCGACTAACTTACCATCATGCCCAATTACCCGATGGCAGGGAACAATCAGTGAAATCGGATTACGTGAGTTTGCCATACCGACTGCACGACAATAATTTACCGAACCCAACGTCAATGCTAATTGTTTGTAACTCCACATTTCACCAAATGGGATATTACAGAGTTGTTGCCAGACACGTTGCTGAAATTCAGTTCCTTGCATACTCAAAGGAACCGTAAATATCTGCCGTTTTCCTTTAAAATATTCCTGTAGCTCTTTTACACACTGCTTAGTAATAGCATTTTTAGATTCCAGTTCTTTCTTTTCATTAACAAAATAAATACTAGTGACTCCTTCATCGTTCGCAGTGATGTGTACATAAGGTTTAGGAAAACCTTCTGGAGTATTCAGGTAATGGTGATACATAAACTACCTCCATTTAATTTATTGTTAATATTTCTATACTAGCCTAAGTCTCTCTTTCATCACTTTGCAATGATGAATTCAGTTACACATCTGACAATTTGATAAAGAAACCATACCGCCTTCTGATAATAAAAATCATAGGATTACCAATAAGATATAACATCTTACTTTTGGCAGCATTCATTCAAAAAAGATAAAAATACCATATATGGATAAAAATATCTAAAAATTCACCATATATAGTACTCCTCTCATAAAGAGATTTCTGCATTGTAATCCATAAATACTCATCTTTATTCTTCGATAAGTGCGTAGATCAATAAAGAATTTTACCAGAAGAGTGATAATTTATGGCAAACACAGTTGGATTGTGGGTAATCTTAACCATCATGAAATCTACCAAAATGTTCTTACCCTACAATTATAGACAATAAATTTTTTCAAAGTAGCCACTCGACAAAAAAGGCAAAAAGAGATAAATCCCACAAAAATTTACTTTGCTCTATCTTTATGACGATAATAATTTTTTTTTTATTAAGTCAACGTTCCTACAATGAAAGTTAAAATTAAGTAAAAAATGTAGACATTTATCCGTAAAAAACTTTACCTTTTGGTTAATAATTATATTCTGGTAGTTGTCAATATATCTCAACGTGCTAAAGTATAGCTTGGGTTAATTATCTGCAGTTTATCTGAAGTAAGCAATTAAAGAGAATATACCTTTTCACAAAGCTAAATATTTATTACATGACAATTAAACTTGAAGTTAAAGATCTGTATAAAATATTCGGTGACCATCCAAATCAAGCGATTAAGTTATTAGAATCCAACTACAATAAAGCAGAAATATTTGAAAAAACTGGTATGGCAGTTGGCGTACAAAATGCTAATTTGGTCATCGAAGAAGGCGAAATATTTGTGATTATGGGCCTGTCCGGCTCAGGAAAATCCACACTGATACGCCTTCTCAACCGCCTGATAGAACCGACCAAAGGTCAGGTAATTATCGATGGGCAGGATATTTCTGTAATTTCAGACATTCAATTGCGCGAAATCCGCCGCAATAAAATCAGTATGGTTTTCCAATCATTTGCGCTCATGCCACATTTAAATGTGCTGGAGAATGTGGCTTTCGGTATGGAATTTGCTGGTATTCCTAAAGAAGTACGCCAGCACAACGCTCTTGAGGCCCTGAAACAAGTCAATCTGGAAAACTACACTATGTCTTACCCGGATGAGTTATCGGGTGGTATGCAGCAGCGTATTGGATTAGCCAGAGCGCTCGCCAATAATCCTGATATTTTATTGATGGATGAGGCTTTTTCTGCCCTTGATCCTCTTATTCGTGCAGAAATGCAGGATGAGTTATTACGCCTGCAAGGTCAACACCAACGCACAATTATATTCATTTCCCATGATCTAGATGAAGCAATCCGTATTGGTGATCGCATCGCCATCATGCAGGAAGGGGTTATTGTTCAGGTGGGAACACCTGATGAGATCTTAAATAATCCTGCCAATGATTATGTCAAGGCATTCTTTCGGGGAGTGGATATCAGTCATGTATTTTCAGCAAAAGATGTCGCTCGTCGTCGGCCAGAAGCACTACTCCATATTGCAGTAGGCTTTGGGCCTCGTTCAGCTTTGAAAATACTGGAAGATGGAGATCGAAACTATGGCTATCTGATCGATAAGGGTCAGAAATTTATTGGGGTAGTTTCAGTCAATTCCCTGCAAGATACACTGGAAAAAAAATATCCTATCGAACACGCTATCCTGACAGAGCCAGCCGCAGTTCCAGCAGATATGCCATTGAATGAGCTGATATCCATCGTAGCTCAATCTCCCTGTGCCGTTCCTGTCGTGGGTGATGATTATCGTTATTTGGGTGTTATTTCCAAAGGAATACTGTTGCAAGCCTTAGATAAGGAGACTCCAAATGAGCAGTAATACGCCGCAATCAACACCCGATCAAACAACATTAAGTGATCCCTGGCTCGACAGCACCACAGGCAATTCGTCATCAAATACAAATTGGCTGGACGCCCCTACAGATAATATCTCACAGGGGCATTTTAATATCATGGAACCTTTTCAGCATAAACTCATCCCATTTGATTCGTGGGTCACCCATGCCATTGATTGGATCGTTTTGCACTTCCGGCCTTTTTTTCAAGGAATACGTATTCCGGTAGATTTTATCTTAAACAGATTTGAGCAATTCTTGATGTCAATGCCGGCTCCCATCACGATACTTTTCCTGACATTTCTGGCATGGCAGCTAGCGGGTGCCGGTATAGGCTGGCTCACCTTAATTTCATTATGCTTTATTGGTGCCATCGGGGCATGGTCTCAAGCGATGATCACACTGGCATTAGTACTCACAGCTTTGCTGTTTTGTGTCCTTATTGGGCTGCCGCTCGGAATTTGGCTGGCACGCAGTAACCGAACAGCCGGGATCATCCGCCCACTACTGGATGCAATGCAGACAACACCTGCCTTTGTTTATCTCGTGCCTATTGTGATGCTATTCGGTATTGGGAATGTTCCGGGTGTTATGGTAACAATCATTTTTGCCTTACCCCCAATTATTCGCCTGACCATTTTAGGGATCAAGCAGGTTCCGGTAGATCTGATTGAAGCCGCAAAATCTTTTGGTGCCAGTCCACGTCAAATGTTGTTCAAAGTCCAACTTCCTCTTGCTCTGCCAACAATTATGGCTGGTGTAAACCAGACATTAATGTTAGCGCTATCCATGGTTGTTATTGCTTCAATGATCGCTGTTGGTGGTTTGGGACAAATGGTTCTGCGTGGGATCGGTCGTCTTGATATCGGACTGGCCGCAGTTGGTGGGATGGGTATTGTCATCCTTGCCATTATCCTTGATCGCTTAACTCAATCTTTGGGAAGAAATATCCGTACCAGAAATAACAGATGCTGGTATCACACAGGGCCAATAGGATTGTTAATTAAATTCTTATCCCTGCAAAAACTAACCCACCACAAAAATACTCAACATCAGGATAGCCAAACAGATTAATAACAGGGGAAAATCATGCTAATCATAAGCCGATTTAAAAAGCTCATAAACAAGAAAATTGTCTTAGGATTCAATCTGATATTATTAACAAGCACATCGTTAGCTACCACGGAACTTCCCGGAAAAGGAATTAGTGTACAACCGTTACAAAGTACCATTGGTGAAGAAACATTCCAGACGTTAATTGTCTGCAAAGCTTTGGAAAAGCTCGGTTATAATGTCAAACCAATCGAAGAAGTCGATTACAACGTCGCCTACGCCACTATTGCCTCAGGTGATGCCACATTTATGGCGGTCAATTGGGTCCCCCTTCATAATGTACAGTACAAAGCCGCCGGCGGTGATAACACGTTCTACCGTAAAGGAACCTTCGTTAAAAATTCTGTCCAAGGATATCTGATCGATAAGAAAACAGCCGAAAAATATCACATCAATAATATTGCCCAATTACGAGATCCAAAACTGGCGGAGTTGTTTGACAGTAATGGAAACGGTAAAGCAGACCTGACTGGCTGTAACCCCGGATGGGGATGCGAAAAAGTGATAAACCATCAATTAAAAGCTTATGGTTTAGAAAATACCGTGGAGCAAAATCAGGGAAACTATACCGCCATGATGGCAGATGCTATCACCCGTTACCGTGAAGGTAAGTCAATCTTTTACTACACATGGACGCCTTATTGGGTCAGCGATATTCTAAGACCTGGAAAAGATGTGGTATGGCTACAAGTTCCTTTCTCTGCCCTCAATGAAGGCGGTGAAATTGATACTCAATTGCCAAATGGCCACAATTATGGTTTTCCTCCCAGCTCTATGCATATCGTGGCGAACCGGATTTGGGCTGAAAAAAACCCCGCAGCGGCGGCACTTTTTGCTGTCATGCAACTATCTGTTGCAGATATCAACGCACAAAATATGCGTATGCATACTGGGAAAGATTCCGAAGAGGATATTGAACATCATGTCAACGGCTGGATTAACGCACATCAGAAAACCTTTGATGGCTGGCTCGATGAAGCCAGAAAAGCGGCGAAGCAAAAAGCAGCTTCGTCTTAGCCTCTTTCACAATCACACATAAATTTATTAATAAATCAACACCTCAATCACCTATTAACTCGATTTTTGGATCAAAATCATTGTTCTAAATAATATTTGTTAAATAATTTAGACATTTCATATTTTCAATTTTATTATATTTTGTTAATGTTGTTTTACTATTAACAAAAAAATAAATTACCCTATGTCGATACCTGATACCCCTGTGCCCGATGGCTTAACATCTGGCACAGCGATAAATGACCCCGCAATACCAAACAAGTGCTCTTCATTCATCAAGGGGATATTTGATAGTCTTCCTATTGTCATTAGCTATATTTCTATCTCCTTCACATTTGGCCTTAGTGCCATCAAATCTTCTCTTGAAGCAATATCAGACAAAAAGACTGCAACTTGGGCTTTCGGGTTAACCGATAAAATTTTTACCAGAGCTAATCAAACTCCAGGTAAAAAAATAGGCAAGATAGGTATTGTTTTGGACAGTATTGGAGTCGCATCAATTTGTTCACTTCTTATCGTTGCCGGGAACGCTGATATGATGCGGGAGCACAATAAGCTTTTTCTTACTCTAATTGGCTGTTTGATCATCTGTGTATGCTTCTATAAAACACGCAGCATCAGCATTTCTACACTATCCAGATCAGACATTTTTGGATTAACATTCAAGGTATTTATGAATTAGGTATCAATATTAAAAGAAATATGATGATAATAAATAACTATAATTGCTAAATTTAACTTTTAATATAGTATTTGTATGGTTTTTCGCAGAAGTTACTTTACCGGTTGAAACTAATAAGGTATCTAAACAATGGAAAGTTCATTCACTCCCACAGAAGAGTTGCTTAATTGCCGTGTTGCACAGCAAAAAGAGTTGAACAAAAGTTTGCCCTATCAAGAGATATTACTCACCCGCTTATCGATGCATGTCCAGAGTAAGATGCTAGAAAATCGTAATAACATGCTGAGAGCGCAAGGAATCAATGAAACCTTGTTTATGGCACTGATGATCCTGGATACCAAAGAAAGTCGTAGCATTCAGCCATCAGAACTTAGCTCGGCGTTAGGTTCCTCTCGCACAAACGCAACTCGAATTGCTGATGAATTAGAGAAGCAAGGCTGGATAGAAAGAAAAGAGAGCCACAACGATCGCCGTTGTCTCCATCTTCATCTGACAGAAAAAGGTACAAATTTCTTGAATAGTTTACTCCCACCTCAGCATGAGTGCTTGGTTAAACTTTGGTCTGCCCTTGATCTGGAGGAACAAAAACAGTTAGAAAAATTGATGAGAAAACTGTTGACACAATTGGATAACATCGGGGATTGTTTGAAAAAGTGATTGTATTCTCCATGAACAATACCGGATCCCGAAAAATCACAATATGGCAACATGACCTAAAAAAACTTTTCTGCTAGCCAGTATCATTTGGTATGTCATATGACCAATGATACGTCATATGGCTAACTATTATCCTCAGATAATAATCAATCCCATATAGCTCATCTTTTCCAGTAGTGTAACCCACGCTACTGGAAATGAGTGGTCTTTATGATGTGGACACCATGCAGCAATACGAACAAGAAATATACGGAGATTCACTATGCGCCTTAGTGAGGAAAGTTCTTTGTCACCGACTTTAGATCGTCAGCAAAAGAATAAAAAACATCAACGTCGCAATATCATGATTTTTCTTACATTATTATTTTTAATCTTCGGCACGATCTATGCTGTTTACTGGTTCACCTTTTCGCGCCATCAACAAGAAACGGATAACGCTTATGTAGCAGGTAATCAAATACAAATCATGTCTCAAGTCGCGGGTAGTGTCACCACTATCTATTTTGATAATACCGACTTTGTAAAAAGTGGTAGTGTCCTGATACAGCTTGATCCCAGAGATGCTGAACTCTCTCTGACAAAAGCGGAAAATGAACTGGCTACCGCCGTGCGGAAAACTCACCAACAGATGGTTGATAGCAAAAAGTACCAAGCGATCATTGAACAGAAAAAGATTATTCTTAGAAAAGTACAGAATGATTTCAACCGAAGGAAAATACTTGGCAGACAAGATGCTATTGGTCAGGAAGAACTACAACATTCATATGAAAGTGTTGCACTTGCCCAGGCTGATCTGGATGTGGCCATCGAACAGTACAATAGTAATCAAGCTGTCATTTTAAATACACCGTTGGAAAAACAACCTGCTGTAGAAAAAGCGGCTGCCGGGGTTCGTGATGCCTGGTTAAACTTACAAAGAACGAAAATTGTCAGCCCTGTAGATGGATATGTTTCTCGTCGTAATGTGCAAATAGGCTCTCGCATCAATATGGGAACACCTTTAATGGCTATCGTGCCAGCCACTAATATGTGGATTGACGCCAATTTTAAAGAAACCCAACTTTCTAATATGAAGATCGGACAACCGGTAAAAATTACCAGCGATTTTTACGGTGATGACATCGTCTATAAAGGTAAAGTTGTTGGCCTTGATATGGGAACCGGTAGTGCTTTTTCTCTTCTGCCAGCTCAAAATGCCAGTGGAAACTGGATCAAAGTTGTTCAACGCTTGCCTGTTCGCATTGAACTTGAATCAGAACAACTGAAGCAACATCCTCTGCGTATTGGCCTGTCAACAAAAGTGATTGTCGATACGACAGATACCAATGGAATGACTTTGCCAACCACTGAACGTATCAAACACGCCTATCACACGAATGCCTTAATGATAGACATGTCTCCTGCAAATAAAATAGTTACTGACATCATTAATAGTAACTCAAATAATTAGTTATAAGGGGAAGTCATGGTGACACGAGAACCACTTACAGGCGCGAAGCTGGCGTTACTGACCATTTCCCTCGCAATGGCTACTTTCATGTTGGTTTTGGATTCAACTATTGCTAACGTTGCCATACCGACAATTGCAGGAAATTTAGGTGCATCAAATTCCCAAGGAACATGGGTCATCACCTCTTTTGGTGTTGCAAACGCCATTTCCATTCCTATTACCGGTTGGTTAGCAAAACGGTTTGGAGAAGTCAAACTGTTTATTTGGTCTACCGCTCTCTTTACCTTCTCCTCATGGCTGTGTGGCATCTCCAACAGCCTTGAGATGTTGATTGTATTTCGTATCATTCAGGGGCTGGTCGCAGGGCCAATCCTTCCACTTTGTCAAAGTCTTTTGTTGAATAACTATCCCCCTGCTAAACGAAATATGGCATTGGCACTCTGGTCTGTTATGATCGTGGTTGCCCCTATTTGTGGCCCGATACTGGGTGGTTATATCAGTGACAACTATCATTGGGGCTGGATTTTCTTTATTAACATACCTCTTGGTATCGGTATTATTTTTGTCTCAATGCAGATCCTACGAGGGCGGGAAACTAAAATCGAAATTAATCCTATTGATACGGTAGGATTAATTCTGCTGATCGTTGGCGTCGGTTGTCTACAAATCATGCTTGATCAGGGTAAAGAGCTGGATTGGTTCAATTCCACTGAAATTATCGTCCTGACAATCATAGTGGTTATCTCATTATCATTTTTAATTGTATGGGAATTAACCAATGAACACCCTGTTATCGATCTATCATTATTCAAAGAGCGTAACTTTACTATCGGTACACTCAGTATCAGTCTCTCCTTCATGCTGTACTTCGGCAGCATTGTCCTGTTGCCACAGCTACTACAAGAAGTGTTCGGTTATACCGCAACATGGGCTGGTTTTGCAGCCGCTCCGATAGGGTTGTTGCCTCTGCTACTTTCACCCCTCATTGGCAAATATGGTCATAAGATCGATATGCGTTTGATCGTAACATTCAGTTTCGTTATTTATACTGTCTGTTTCTATTGGCGGGCATATACATTTGAATCAGGGATGGATTTCGCTACTGCGGCATGGCCTCAATTCGTACAGGGACTCGCTATAGCTTGCTTCTTCATGCCTTTGACAACCATAACTTTGTCAGGTTTAGGGCCAGAACGTATGGCATCAGCTTCCAGCCTGTCAAACTTTACCCGTATATTATCAGGCTCAATCGGAACTTCCATCACAACCACAATGTGGACCCAACGTGAGGCCGTACACCATTCATACTTTACGGAGAATATCAATCCGTATAACCCTAATTATCAGCAAACTTATCAGCAACTCTCCCAACTAGGTATGAATGACCAACAGATTTCAGCTTATTTGGCAAAGGAGATCACCCATCAGGGACTGATTATTTCAGCTAATGAAATTTTTTGGTTTTCCGCAGGCGTATTCCTGACGTTGACATTGCTGGTCTGGATGGCAAAACCACCTTTTGGTGCAGGAAACCAAGGGAGTGGAGGAGCACACTAACCCTATTTTATCCTCTTGTTTAAAAAGAACCCGACTGACAATCAGGTTCTTTCTTTTTAAGAAAGAAGATAACTCAACCTATATTATTTATGCCGTTGATTCAAGAGGACAATCATGACAATTTCCTACTCCCGGTAGTTTGTTCCTTTGACAGCAACAACGACGCTGAATCACATTATTTCTCAGAATAACTGTCCGATACAATGGATTATCCCTGCCATCCGGTAATTTCTGTTCAAAGAAAAGGTTATTTACCAATATGTCGTATTGTTCAGCATCCATTCTTTCCCTAAAATTACTCAAATACCAATACATCACATAACCAATATTGTTCCATAATAAGCGCCCATTAATTCCTCGATAAGATTCAATTTTCTCACAAACAGGAATAATATGACGATCCAACAAAGAATAATAACGTTCCAGCAGGGATATGGGTTCTTTCATCCAGTTTAACTGGTAATAAACCATATTAGGCCTGCCACTTTCATGAAATTCAACCTGAAAAAGATGGTAATCTGCATCTACTGCTTGTGGATATTCCAACAACATTAACATAATAGGAGGAACAACCAAGCCAAAATACCATTGTGCCCATAACGAATAAAGACCTTTATTATTTGGTTTTTGTTCATTATTCCCATAGTATTCGTTCTGGTAACGTTGCATTAATATTGAGAATTCTTTTTCATTCGACCATTGATAAAAATCCATACTCTCTGATGGAATATTTTCCGCATTCACTTTCATTGATGAATTAAAGTGACTAAATGCACTGTCGAATAAATTAACAATATCGTTAACATCTATTTTTGATATCATTTGATTGGAGCTATGATTATTTTTATTTGTCATTTCACACTCTCCTGTTATATCTCGGAATAATTAACGGCTTGTCAGATTCCGGATCTCGAATAATGCAACAGGTCAGACCAAATACATCTGCAATACTTTGTTCTGTGATGATTTCTTCTGGCTTTCCTTCCGCATAAACTTGCCCGTACTTCATCATGATCAACTGTGTGGCATAACGCAGAGCCAAATTGATATCGTGTAAAATAAGTACCAGAGTTTTCCCTTGTTGATGTAAACGCTGACACAAATCAAGCATCTCAATTTGATGAGAAATATCCAGATGAATCGTCGGTTCATCCAATAGAATAATGGGAGTTTGCTGTGCCAATGTCATGGCAAACCATGCGCGCTGACGCTGGCCACCTGACAACTCACTGACCAATTTCTGCGACATATCCCATAAGTCTACTGCCCGTAATGCTTCATTGACGGCACGTTCATCTTCTTCTGACCACTGCCGCAAGAAAATCTGATAAGCGTAACGTTCACGCGAAACAAGGTCATAAATTGTCAATGCCTCAGTTATCACTGTCCCTTGCGTTAATAATGACAACTCACGTGCAACAGCTTTTGGTTTATAGCGATGGATATTTATGCCATCCAGTTGAACCTCACCCTGTTGCGGCGGCATACTTCGGCTAATTGCCCGCAACAAGGTTGACTTTCCACATCCATTGGGGCCAATAATGACGCTAAACTCATTATCGTGAATCGCGATATTAATGCCGTCAATGATCGTTCTTTTACCGTATGCCAGTGAAAGATTCAGGGCTTTAAGTCGTGAAGTCATCATAGGGGAATTCTCATCCCTTCTCTGCCTAGTGACAAAGTCAGATAAAAAAGCACTACCAACAACAGTAACATCGAAAATACCACTTTTCTTGTCTGCCATGCTGGTGTGATAAAAAGTACCATTCCCTGTACCACAGCAAACAGGCAGGCATTGATAGCGGCTCCTGTCAAAACCAATCGTACAGGATTGGTATTGCGGGAACCCCCGCTAAGCAGGTAGAACAATAGAGTTGATAAACCAGCGCCAATAAATGCAGTCCAAAAGCGAGGCCGTTGATCCAACACTGGAATGAAAGAAAAAAAGACCACTAGTTCCCAAAAATGTATTTCTGGCAATGCAAGATGTTTTTGCAATAACGGACTAAAATAACGGAAGAAACAATCAAAAACATCAAGGAATATATAGATATAGTTAATCTTCATATCATCCTGAATAGTGACATGTAGAAAATCAATCTCCTCAGGTAATTGAAGGTCTCCATTCAAAATGGCAATTTCTTCACCAATATCTATCATCAACATTTTCACTGGAAGATAGATTGCTGAGCCAGATAACGATCATTCCCCTCACCGAGATAAATAGGCAGCATCTTTTCTGATATGCCTAGCAATGGATACAAATCAATGATCAGTTGAATTGCATCCAATGATTGTAGTTGACCGTGGTTGAATTTTTCGATTGATGAGGCATCAATATCTAAATGTTCTAGTTGGCAATCCTGATCCTGAAAATGGTACTCAAAATTACCAATTTCAATGGAGAAAGATTGCCCTTGTTGGTGTACTGGATAGATCAGTTTTTCATGAGACAGTTCACGCAGTATTTTAGCGGAGTGATAATCTATATAATCCAAAATATTTCTATCCAGCTCTTAGGTATTAACCGTAGCACACTAACACACTTTACTAAATGATAATTAAAATCATTATTATTAACAACCATGAAAATATAAAGGTATTAAGACAATTGGATAAATTGCAGGAATGATTTCCGCCATTTAATAAAAATTATTATGATACGCAAACAAAATAATTACATATATAAAATATTAATTCTGCACTTGTGAAATACTTATCATGCTTGCAAATAGAATAATACTTCCCCTTATAAATAAGGCTCTGATTGAAAAACCAGAGCCTCATTTACAAAAGAAACTATATTAAATTATTTATCAGACTTTATTCTGACGCCACCATTCCGCTAGCATAATACCCGTAGCAACAGAAACATTCAGGCTTTCTACTCGACCCGTGCCACCAATCGAAAGACGGATATCACCATCCTCCCAGACACTATCACTCAAACCATCACTTTCCTGCCCTAATACCAAGACCATTTTTTCAGGAAGCTTGACTGCTGTCAGCTTTGTACTTCCTTTATGGCTTGAAGTAGTCACGATGGTGTAGCCTGCATCGCGGAATTGACTCAGCGTGATTGTAAGATCATTAACTTCAATACCTTTAATATGCTCAGCTCCCCCCTCAGCAGTACGGACTGCCGCACCAGATTCCAGCATCGCTGTATCGTGCAATATCATACCCTGTACACCAAAGTGGGCACAGCTACGCATAATTGCACCCAGATTATGCGGGTTACCCACACTTTCTAATGCCAGAACACAATCTTTCGCTGGTGCTTGCTGTAAATAAGTTTCTGCCTCCAGACCATTACGCTTTTTGATCAGGAAACAGACACCACCATGATGCTCCGTTCCTGATGCTTTGCTCAATTCTTCATCGTCGACTACATGATAAGCCTTACGATTTGCCGCCATCCATTTAAGAGCGTCACGGAAGCGGGGAGTTACTGACTGGACAAACCATGCCCTGACGATGGCTTCTGGACGATTTTGGAACATTGCCTGACAAGCATTTTCACCATAGATACGGGTTTCTTCCAACCGTTGACGGCGAAGTTGTTCAGGGTCAATCTGACTTCTACCACTAATACCGCCATGATCAGGTTTTGATTCTTCCCCTACCGGACGGGAAACCGTTCTCCAGGGAGAATGTTCTTTTGAACGCTGAGGGCGTTCATTGTCACGTCGTCTGCCTCCTAGTTCACGTCCTTTGCCAGACTGACGATTATTGCTGTTACGACGCTCGTTATTATTACGGCTGTCACTCTTGTCCTCACTACGGACATACATCACTTTGACTTTGCCACTTTTACCACTATAGGAATCGTTCATTTATTTCTCCAACTTCGCTATGGCGCGAAGATTACCCGATGTTCGCGCCCGAAGCTACCTCTGGCAACGACAATCCATTAAAATATCCGCCAATTTTTTACTGGTTTTATTCATGAACATTTTTGAGTTCTTAAATGAGAAATAACAACGCCGTTTATCAGCTTCGCCAACATCGCCTGGCCCGCTCTACCCGTCCTTTTCAAGCAAGAGGCTGCAGAGTTCAGCGTTGCACTTATTGTTTATTGCCCCAAAAAAGATGCCTGTGTGAAAAAATCTCACCAGTAAAAGCGGCCAGCCGCTTTTGCCTCATCATGTTTGATACTGAACCTATGAAGCCGAGTAATACAGGTAAGCTAATTGCAGATGTTCTACCTGATACTGATGCTTTTCTCTGGTCAAGAACCGAGCCTGATCAACGCATGCTTGAAATACTGCGTGATCCAACACGACAACCTTATCTGATCTTTCCAGAAAGTTACGCCACACCACCTCGTACTGTGTATCAACAATTGCCGGATAATCAGAAAGCACCTCTGTTTATTATATTGGATGGAACTTGGCCTGAAGCAAGAAAAATGTTTCGCAAAAGCCCATATTTAGATGATATTCCTCTATTATCAATCAATAGTATTGCTAAAATGGATTATTTGCTCCGGATGCCATCAAGAAAAGAACAGCATTGCACTGCGGAAGTTGCCGCCGCCGCTCTGGAACTGGCTAATGATCTTGAGGCTTCACAACAATTACTCGCCCATTTCAATCAATTTCGTGAACAATATCTGGCAGGAAAATCGAACCATCCGGCGGAGTAAGTCACAGTAATTCTTGTCAATCACGGCTAAAGTTATTCATAGAAATGGTTCAATTGAAAGTGATTGTTTATTGAAGTAATAACTTATTCAATAACAATTAATGAGGAGATAAAAAATGAGCCAGCGTGGACTTGAAGCATTGTTACATCCCAAATCTATTGCTGTTATTGGAGCGTCTGAAAAACCCGAAAAAGCCAGCTCAACATTGATGCGGAATTTGTTAACTGGAAACTTTAAGGGGCCGATTCTTCCTGTCACGCCTAATAAAAACGCTGTTCTCGGTGTGCTGGCTTATCCTTCTATCGATAAATTACCATTAACTCCTGATCTGGCTGTCATATGTACTCACCACAGCCGCAATTTGCCATTATTGGAGCAATTAACCAGATTGGGCTGTAAAACCGTTATCATTCTTTCATCACCAGCGTCACAGTTTGCTGAACTGAAACAATATAGCCAAAAATATCACATCCGGATCCTCGGCCCTAATAGCCTCGGCATTTTGGCTCCGTGGATCGGATTGAACGCCAGTTTCTCGCCTATTCCTATTCTCAAGGGGAAGCTAGCATTTATTTCACAATCAGCGGCAATATCCAATACGATTCTGGACTGGGCGAACCATCGCAATATTGGTTTTTCATATTTCATTGCATTGGGTGATAGCGTTGATATTGACATTGATGATCTTCTCGACTTTTTAGCTCGGGATGGTAAGACCAGCGCGATTCTACTGCATCTTGAGCACATTAACGATGCTCGCCGGTTTCTTTCTGCTTCACGAAGTGCATCACGCAATAAACCCATTCTGGTTGTAAAAAGTAGTCGTACCCGCAAGGCTCAACAATTACTGGGAGAACAACAGAATTTCGATGTAGCCTATGACGCAGCAATTCAACGGGCGGGCTTACTGCGTGTACAGGATACACATGAAATGTTTTCTGCCGTGGAGACATTAAGTTTTATGCGTCCGTTGCGTGGAGAACGCCTGCTCATTGTCAGTAATGGAGCCGCACCTGCTGCTATGGCGCTAGATGAACTCCTCAGGAGAACCGGTAAACTAGCGGTTCTGGAGGACGAAACGATTGTTAAATTATCTGGTGTACTGCCTGAAGCACAAATCTTACGTAACCCACTGGATCTGGGAGATAGTTCATCAACTGAACAATATATCGCTGCTCTGAAACTACTGTTAGATAGTCGTAGCTATGACGCCCTACTGTTGATTCATTCTCCCTGTGCCATTTCCCATAGCATGAAAACAGCAGTTAACGTCATTAAGGCTGTTAAAGAACATCCTCGTGGAAAATGGCTCACAATCTTTACTAATTGGTGTGGTGAATATTCTTCATTAGAAGCGAGGCGGTTATTCAGTGAAGCGGGTATTCCCACCTACCGTACACCAGAAGGCGCGGTGACAGCTTTTATGCATATGGTGGAATATCAACGTAACCAAAAACAACTCAAAGAAACCCCTGCCCTGCCAATAGGCATCACATCAAATACTGCCCACGCTCACGATTGTATACAGCAAGCTCTCAATAGTGGCAATACTCAGCTAGATACCCATGAAGTACAACCTATTCTTGAAGCCTACGGCCTAAATACCTTACCTACATGGATTGCTCATTCCAGTGATGATGCAGTCAATATTGCGGAAAAAATTGGCTATCCTGTAGCATTGAAATTGCGTTCTCCCGATATTCCTCACAAATCAGAAGTTCAAGGGGTTATGCTCTATCTGCGTAATGCCAGAGAAGTTAAGACAGCAACTCAGGCCATTATTGAACGTGTGAAACAGAACTTTCCACAAGCCAGAATTCATGGTTTATTAGTTCAAAACATGGCAAACCGAGCTGGTGCGCAAGAATTGAGAGTTGCCATTGAACAAGATGAGATATTCGGCCCTTTAATTATGCTTGGAGAAGGTGGCATAGATTGGGTTAATGAAACTCAGGCAGCCGTCGCTCTACCGCCTCTCAATATGGCATTGGCTCGTTATTTGGTCATTCAGGCTATTAAAGGCGGTAAAATAAAATCTGGGGGTTCACTGCAACCGTTGGATATCCCTGCTCTAAGTCAATTATTGGTTAGGGTATCCAATTTACTGATTGATTGCCCTCAAATCACTCGTATGCATATCCATCCGTTATTGGCATCAGGCAGTGAATTCACACTATTGGATGTAACAATGGAATTAACACCCATCACTGGTGATCACCGAAATCGACTGGCAATTCGTCCTTATCCTAATGAACTGGAAGAAACCATTTATATCAGAGATGATTTTGAATGTTTACTACGTCCAATTCTGCCGGAAGATGAACCATTACTAAAAGAATTTATCGAACAGGTAACGAAGGAAGATCTATATTATCGTTATTTTAGTGAGATCAGTGAATTCACTCACGATGACCTCGCCAATATGACCCAAATTGATTATGACCGTGAAATGGCATTTGTTGCGATACGCTATCCAACAACCAAACCGGAAATTATTGGTGTCGCCCGTGCTATGGCTGATCCGGATAATATCGAAGCAGAATTTGCGGTGTTAGTGCGATCAGATTTGAAAGGAATTACGTTAGGATATCAACTCATGACCAAATTAATCCACTACACAAAAGAGCATGGCATTCAGGTACTAACCGCTATCACTATGCCAGAAAATCGTAATATGATCCGACTTGCCAAAAAACTGGGCTTTACCATCAATATTCAATTAGAAGAGGGAATTGTCAATCTTGTCTTAAAACTTTAGTCGCCAGAACTTTAAGGTAAATAAAGATAGTGGAAAACAGGCCCAAACCGAATCTTCACTTCGTGATGGATCGCACAGACTTAAAGCAATCAACAATAGAAAGTTAATTCATACTCACAATTGACCAAACTAATGGTATCATCGCCGGATCATTTTGATTCATACATTACGATGGAACGCCAACCATCTAAACTAAGAGAAAAATCGCACTGTGATGTTGTCCAAATTTAAACAAGCAAAACACCAACAACACCTTGCACAACTGCCTAAATTACCGCAGTCAGTTGCTGACATTGAAACCCTTTATCAGTCTAAAGAGTTTCGCTGCACCTTACTGGAACGCATTTCCGGCGCTAAAAAGCATATTTATATCGCCGCATTATATTTAGAACATGACGACGCCGGACGAGATATTTTAACAGCACTGTATGAGGCCAAGCAAAAGCGGCCTGAACTGGATATCAAAATTCTGGTCGACTGGCATCGTGCCCAGCGCGGTCGTATTGGTGCAGAAGCCACTGTAACAAACGCAGATTGGTACTGTTCTATGGCTGAAAAATATCCTGGTATTCATATTCCCACCTTGGGTGTTCCTGTAAATACCCGTGAAGCGTTAGGCGTCTTGCACCTAAAAGGCTTTATCTTTGACGATACTGTGATTTATAGTGGTGCCAGTATTAACAACGTCTATTTACACCGCCACGAAAAATATCGCTACGATCGCTATCATCTACTGCGCAATGCTAAACTCGCAGCTATCATGAAGCAGTTTATTGACGACAACATTGTTTCTGCTGATGCAGTCAATAATTTGGCCTCCCGATCTCGACCTCGCAGCCTTGAAATTAAAAACTTTATCAAGCAATTCCGCACTTCCTTACGTAGTGCTACATATCATATCAAAAATCAGGCTTCAAATGACGAACTTGCAGTAATACCACTCGTTGGATTGGGCAAAAAGAATCCTCTCAATAAGACAATCTGCCATCTAATCTCCAGTACAGAAAAGAAAGTAGTAATTTGCACCCCTTACTTCAACTTACCAGCAGTATTGGTTCGTTCTATTGCAAGATTGTTGCGACAGGGGAAACAGGTTGAGATTATCATTGGAGATAAAACAGCCAATGATTTTTATATTCCACCGGAAGAGCCTTTTAAGATTATTGGTGCTTTACCCTATCTATATGAGATTAACTTACGCCGTTTCACCAATCGGCTACAACGTTTTATCGATAGCCAGCAATTAACTATCCGGTTATGGAAGGATGAAGATAATACCTATCATTTAAAAGGTATCTGGGTTGATAGCAAGTGGCAATTGATTACAGGTAATAACCTCAATCCACGTGCATGGGGGCTTGATTTGGAAAATGCCATTCTCATTCATGATCCTCATCAGAAAATGCACGCACAACGCTCTTTGGAACTAAATTGCATTCGTTCTCATACAAAAATCATCAATAATTATCAGGAATTAGATAGTATACAACTTTATCCTGTCAAAGTTCGTAAATTAATACGTCGCTTACGCCGTATCCGTGTTGATAGATTAATCAGCAGAATATTGTAAATAGATAAATAATTATCAAAATATTAATCCCTTCTTACTTACTATAAGAAGGGATTTTTGTATCTTATTTATCAAATCGCTATTATTTATTAAATTATAAACAATAGTGTAAATTACAATGAAAAAATCCACCACCAACAAAACAAAAAATGTATTAATAGCATTTTCTCTCTTATCCACGACTGCTTGCTCGAATATGTATCAGGCCAATGATACCTGGACAGGTAGAGACAAAGCGCAGCACTTTCTATTTTCTGCCGTAATAGCCGCCGCAGGAAACGCTTATGGCGATCACCAAAACTGGAAACATCGGGAAAGTGCACAATTCGGCATGTTACTATCAATTAGTCTTGGTGCAGCAAAAGAATTTTATGATAGCCGTCCTTCTGGTACAGGATGGAGTTGGCAAGACTTTGTTTACGATATAGCGGGAGCCATAACTGGCTATAGCTTGTATCAATCCTTAAAATAGTTTACTAATTATATTTATGAAATATTCTCCTAAATTAAAAGAATATTTTTCTATTCTCATAACGCAAAAAAGCCATCCGGTTC